>DATIXO010000146.1:0-23752 GCA_035518495.1 Streptosporangiaceae bacterium | reverse complement strand
GGGCGGGCCGCGCGCGGATACGGGAGGGGCCCCCGGCGGTGAAACTGGCGATACTCGGCGGCGGAGGCGTGCGGATACCCGCGTTCGTCCGCGGGGTCCTGTCCTCCCCCACGGTGGCCTTCGACGAGATCTGGCTGTTCGAGCCGGACGAGCTCCGCCGGAAGACCACCGGCCGGCTGGCGGTCGAGCTGGCCACCGCACTGGGCCAGCCGGGTGCCGTCCGGCTCACCTCCGAGGCCGAGGAGGCGCTGCAGGGCGCGGACTTCGTCTTCTCCGCGATCAGGGTCGGCGGCGACCGGGCGCGGGTCATCGACGAGGAGGTGGCGCTGCGGCGCGGCATCGTCGGCCAGGAGACGACCGGCCCCGGCGGATGCGCGATGGCGCTCAGGACGATCCCGGTCCTGCTCTCGTACTGCGAGTTGCTCGCGAGCTGCGCCCCGGCCGCCGTCCTCATCAACTTCACCAACCCGGCCGGGCTGATCACCCAGGCGGTCTCGCTGCACAGCAGCGTGCGGGTGGTCGGCGTCTGCGACACACCGAGCAGCATCCTCGACCGTCTCGCGCGGTTCCTCGGGGCCGGCCGGGACAGGATCGCCTTCTCCTACGGCGGCCTGAACCACCTGGGCTGGATCACCTCCTTCGCCGTCGACGGGCAGGAGCGGATCGGCACGCTGCTGGACCGCTATGAGGAGCTGGCGCGCTTCGACCACGTCTTCGCCGCCTTCGACCCCGCCTTCGTCCGCAGGCTCGGCGCGCTGCCCACCGAGTACGTGTACTACTTCTACGAGCCAGCGGGCTATGTGGCGGCCGTCGCGCGCGCCGGGGCGAGCCGGGGCGCCGACGTGCTGCGGCTGAACGCCGAGCTGCTGGACGCGATCATGGCGGCGTTCGGCACCGGCGGTGTGGACGACGCCTGGGCCGCTTACTCGATGGTGATGGGCGTCCGCCGCGACACCTACATGCGGACCGACACCGAAGGCGAGAACCAGCAGGCGCAGGCGCGCGCCCGGCGCGGGGCCGCCGGCCCGGCAGAACTCACCGGCGGCCGGCCCGGCGGCTACGAGGGCGTGGCCCTGCAGGTGATCGACGGGCTGACGGCCCGCAGCCCCGGCGAGGTCATCGTCAACACCCGCAACGGCGCCAGCCTCGGCTTCCTCGACCCGGACGACGTCGTGGAAGTGCCGGCGCTGGTGCACGGCGGCGGCGTGTCCCCGCTGGCCGCCGGCCAGCTCCCCCGGTCGGCCAGGGGCCTCATCACCCAGACCAAGCAGTACGAGCGCGAGCTCGTCGACGCCGCGGTCAGCGGCGACGCGGGCCTGGCGGCCCTGGCCCTTGCCCTGCACCCGCTGGTGCCGGGCGTCACCGTCGCGAGGGAGATGATCAGTGAGTACCGCGAACTGCACGGCCCCCATCTCGCCTACCTGCGCTAGCACCGGCGGGGCGGGCGCGAGCCACCCGGGCGCGTGCCGGGCCGCGGCATGAAGGTCGCGGTCGTCGGCGGCGGGTCGACCTACACGCCGGAGCTCGTCGACGGCATCGCGAGGCTGGCCGGCCGGGCCCGGGTCAGCGAGCTGGTGCTGATCGACCCCGACTCCGCCCGGCTGGAGGTGGTCGGCCCGTTCTCCGCGCGGATCATGCGGGCCGCCGGGCACCCGGCGCGGGTCCGCTGGACGACGGGCCTGGACGAAGGGCTGGACGGGGCGGGCGCGGTGCTGCTCCAGCTGCGGATCGGCGGGCAGGCCGCGCGGCAGCGCGACGAGACCTGGCCGCTGGAATACGGCTGCGTCGGGCAGGAGACCACCGGGGCCGGCGGGTTCGCGAAGGCGCTGCGGACCGTCCCGGTGGTGCTGGACATCGCCGAGCGTGCCCGGCGCCGGGCCGAGCCGGGCGCCTGGATCATCGACTTCACCAACCCGGTCGGCATCGTCACCCGCGCGCTGCTCGACGCCGGTCACCGGGCGGTCGGGCTGTGCAACGTGGCGATCGGCTTCCAGCGCTCGTTCGCCGCGCTGCTGGGGGTGGACCCGGGCGAGGTCTCGCTCGGCCACGTCGGGCTGAACCACCTGACCTGGGAGCGGTCGGTGATCGTGAACGGGACGGACCGGCTCCCGGACCTGCTGGCCGCCCACGGCCCGCAGATCACGGAAAAGACCGGCCAGCCGCAGGACGTCACCACGCAGCTCGGCGCGGTTCCCTCCTACTACCTGCGCTACTTCTACTGCCACGACGCCGTGGTCGCCGAGCAGCGGCACCGCGCCACCCGGGCGGAGGAGGTGGCGCGGCTGGAGCGGGAGCTGCTGGCCATGTACGCCGACCCGGCGCTGGACACCAAGCCGGAGCTGCTGGGCGAGCGCGGCGGGGCCTACTACTCGGAGGCGGCGGTGGCGCTGCTGGCGTCGCTGGTGACCGATGGCCGCGACACCCAGGTCGTGAACGTGCGCAACGCGGGCACGTTCGGATTCCTGCCCGATGAGGCGGTCATCGAGGTGCCGTCCGTGATCGGCGCTGGCGGCGCCCAGCCGGTCCCGGTGGCGGCGCTGGACCCGCTGCTGCGCGGGCTCATCGGCGACGTGTCGGCGTATGAGGAGCTCGCGGTGGAGGCCGCGGTGCGGGGCGGCCGCAAGCGGGTGCTTGCCGCGCTGCTCGCCCACCCGCTGGTCGGCCAGTACGACCTGGCCGGCCAGCTGACCGACCGGCTGATCGCCGAGAACCGGGCCTACCTGCCCTGGGCAGGGCCGGCGGCCGACCGGTGAGCGGTGCCGTGCCCGCGGTGCTGGCCATCGACGGCGGGAACAGCAAGAGCGACCTGGCCCTGGTGACCGCCGACGGCACCCTGCTGGCCAGCGCCCGCGGGCCCGGCACGGCCGGCGCCGTGAACCTGCCGGAGACCCTCGATCTGGTGGCCACCCTGATCGGGCAGGCGCAGCGGCAGGCGGGGCTACGGGGATCGCCGGCCGCCCGCCACCTGTCCGCCTGCCTGGCCAATGCCGACCTGCCCGAGGAGGAGGCGGAACTGGCCGCGGCGCTGCGCGCGCAGGGCTGGAGCGAGACCACGGAGGTGGCCAACGACACCTTCGCGGTGCTCCGGGCCGGGCTGGTCACCGGCGTCCCGGACGGCCCCTCCCCCGCGCCCGGCCCCACGCCCGCGGACGGCACCCCCGCCGCGGGCGGCTCCCGGCGGCACTGGGGTGTCGCGGTCACCTGCGGCGCTGGCATCAACTGCGTCGGCGTCGCGCCGGACGGCCGGAAGACCGGCTTCCTCGCGCTCGGCGGGATCACCGGCGACTGGGGCGGCGGGTACGGCCTGGGCAGTGCGGCGCTGTGGTGGGCGATCCGCGCCGAGGACGGCCGCGGGACACCGACCGGGCTGCGCGAGGCCGTGGCCGCGCACTTCGGGGCGGAGTCGGTGACCGCGGTGGCGATCGGGATCCACCTGGGCACGATCCCCGGGGAGGCGCTGGCGGAACTCGCCCCGGTCGTGCTGGCGGTGGCGGGTGCCGGCGACGCGGTCGCGGCCGACCTGGTCCGCCGGCAGGCCGAGGAGATCTGCGCGATGGCGCTGACCGTCATGCGCCGTCTCGGCCTCACCGGCGCCGCCACCCCGGTGGTGCTCGGCGGCGGCCTGCTCGCCGCGCGCGACCCGCTGCTCACCGCGGGCGTCACCGAGGGGATCAGGGCCGGGGCCCCGCGGGCCGCCGTGCGCATCACCGATGTCCCACCGGTCGCGGGCGCGGCCCTGCTGGGGCTCGACTACCTGGGGGCGGGACCCGAAGCCGAGCGGCGGCTGCGTGCCGCCTACGCCGAAAGGATCCAGTCATGAACCGTGCGCGAGCAAGGTCGGTGTCCGCGGCCGCGGCGGCCGCGGCGGCCGCGGCGGTGAGCCTGCTGGCGGCGTGCACCAGTCACGCCGCGACAGCCGGGCAGCCGGCCACCCCGGCGCCGCCGTCCGCCCCAGCGCAGGGGCAGGCGGCCGGCCCGCAGGTCCGGGTCAATCAGGTGGGATACCCGGCCGGGGGGCCCAAGACCGCCTATGTGATGCTGACCCGGCCGGCCGCCGGGGTGAGCTTCACCGTCGCGGGCCGCCAGGGCGTGGTGTTCCGCGGCACCTCCCGCAGCGACGTGGGCAGCTGGAACTCCCACTACCCGGCCATCTACCAGCTCAGCTTCAGCGGGCTCACCCGGCCGGGCAGCTACCGGATCACGGTCCACGCGGCCGGGGCGACGGCGGTGTCGCCGGCGTTCACGGTCACCTCCCCGGCTGTGCTCTATCACCGGCTGGTGCTGAACGCCGTGCGGTACTTCACCTCCGAGCGCGACGGCGCGCAGGTGGTGCCCTCGGTGCTTGCCCGGCAGCCGGCCAACCTCTCCGACGCCCGCTCCTACGTTTACGCCACGCCCCGCTACGACAGCGACGACAACCTGCTCGGCACGCTGCGGCGGATCGGCGGCCCGGTGAACGTGGCAGGCGGGTGGTTCGACGCGGGGGGCGGCTACGAGAAGTTCGCCTACACCACCAGCTACGCCGACGGGCTGATGCTGCTCGCGGCCCGCGACTTCCCCGGCAGCTACCCGACGCTGCAGCCGGAGGCGGACTTCGGACTCAGCTGGCTGGAGAAGCTGTGGAACCCCACCACCAAGGTGGTGTACATCCAGGACGGCATCGGCACCGGCACCGCGAACAACAAGATCCAGGGCGACTACAACTTCTGGTTCCTGCCGCAGGCCGAGGACCGCATGGACATCAAGCCGGGGGGCCATCCCGGGCCCACCGCCTACTACGTGAAGTACCGCCCAGTGTTCGAGGCGGCGCCGCCGGGGCAGCCGGTCAGCCCCGACTTCGCCGGCCGGCTCGCGGCCGACTACGCACTCGGCGCCCAGCTGGCGGCCCGCGGCGACCGGGCCAGCGCCGAGCACCTGCTGGCGCTCGCCCGCGGCGTGTACGCCATGGCGAAGACCAGCCACCCCGGGCCGATCGTGACCGCGTACCCGCACGACTTCTACCCGGGCAGCGAGTGGCAGAGCGACATGCTCTGGGGCGCCACCGAGATCGCGCTCGCGCAGGAGGCGCTCGGCGGGCCGTCCGCGCAGGTGCGGGCCGACCTGGCCGTGGCGGCGCGCTGGGCCAGGGCCTACATCGCGCTGGGCCACAAGGCCGGCGGGGACACCCTGAACCTCTACGACACCGGCGCGCTCGGGGAGGCCGAACTGCTCCAGGCGATGCGGAACTCCCCCGCCCCGGCGGTCATCCCGCCGGATGCGCTGCTCTCCGACCTGGCCGCCCAGCTCAAGCTCGGCGAGCACTGGGCCAGCGGCGACCCGTTCGCGCTCGGCACCGATCTCGGCCCCGACGACGCCACCCCGCACGCGTTTGGCCTCTACATCACCAACGCGCTGTACCGGCGCTACGGGGGAAGCGATGCCTACTCCGCCTTCGCCGCCGAGCAGCTGGGCTTCGCGCTCGGCGCCAACCCGTGGGGCACGTCGTTTGTGGTCGGGGCCGGCACCACGTTCCCGCAGTGCATGCAGAGCGAGATCGCGAACCTGGCCGGCTCGCTCAGCGGCACGGGCGACATCCAGCTCGGCGCGACCGTGGACGGGCCGAGCAGCCCGGGCAACTTCTCCGGCCTCGGCACCGTCACCGGGATGCGGGCCTGCAGCGCGGGCAGCTACCGGCTGTTCAACACCAAGGCCGCGGCCTACGAGGACAACGTCGTCAGCTGGCCATCGGTCGAGCCGGCCATCGACTACACGGCCAACTCGCTGCTGGCGTTCGCGCTCGCAGCGCAGGGCAACGGCTGATCCCCCGGCCTCGCCGGGCCGGGCTCCCGCCGGCGGTGGTGGTGGCGCCCGGCGGCCGGCGTGGGGTAAGAGGAGAGATGTGACGGGAGCGCGGTGGGCACCCCGGCGGTGACCTCCGGCGGCCAGGTCTGGCTCAGGTATGGGAGCGGGCCCGGCCGGTGGGTGCTGCTCGGCACGGTGCTGGGGTCCGCGATGGCCTCGATCGACGCCACCGTGGTCGGCATCGCCCTGCCCACCATCGGCCACGACTTCCACATCGGCCTGGCCGACCTGCAGTGGGTGGTCACGGCCTACACCCTCACCCTGGCCGGCCTGCTGCTGTTCGCCGGGGCGCTCGGCGACAAATACGGGCGCAAGCGGGTCTTCCTGGCCGGCGTGGTGTGGTTCGCCGTCGCCTCGGCGCTGTGCGCCGCCGCCCCCAATGCGCCGGTCCTGATCGCGGCGCGGGCGGTGCAGGGCATCGGGGCGGCGCTGCTCACCCCCGGCAGCCTCGCCATCATCGAGGCGTCCTTCCACCCCGACGACCGGGGCAAGGCGATCGGGGCCTGGTCCGGCCTGAGCGGCGTGGGCAGCGCCATCGGGCCGTTCCTCGGCGGCTGGCTGATCCAGGCGGGCTCCTGGCGGCTCATCTTCGTCATCAACCTGCCGCTGGCCGCCCTGGTGGTGGCGGTCGGGCTGCGGCACATCCCCGAGTCGCGCGACCCGGACGCGACCGGGAAGCTCGACGTGACCGGCAGCGTCCTGATCACACTCGGCCTGGTGGGGCTGACCTACGGGCTGATCGAGGGCCCCGCGGCGGGATGGCTGCGCCCCGGGCCGCTGGCCGCACTGGCCGCCGGCGCGGCGCTGCTCGCCGCCTTCGTGCTGTGGGAACGGCGGGCACCTTCGCCCATGCTGCCGCTCAGCCTGTTCTCCTCGGCCCAGTTCACCTCCGCCAACGTGGTGACGTTCGTGGTCTACGCGGCGCTGGGCGGCGCCTTGTTCCTGCTGCCTATCCAGCTGCAGGAGGTGTCGGGGTACACGGCGCTGGAGGCGGGGATCTCGCTGCTGCCGGTGACCGTGATCATGCTCGTGCTGTCCGCCCGGTCCGGGGCGCTCGCCGCCCGGATCGGCCCCCGGCTGCAGATGACCGCCGGGCCCATCGTCATCGCCGCTGGCCTGGCGCTGTTCACCCGGGTCGGCTATTCGGGGAACTACCTGACCGAGGTGCTGCCCGCCGTCCTGGTCTTCGGCCTCGGCCTGGCGATCAACGTGGCGCCGCTGACCTCGACCGTGCTCGGCGCCGTGCCCGCCGAGCACGCGGGGATGGCCTCCGCGGTGAACAACGACGTGGCGCGCGCCGCGTCGCTGATCGCGGTCGCCGTGCTGCCCGCGGCGGCGGGCCTGTCCGGGGCCTCCTACCTGCACCCGGCGCAGTTCACAGCCGGCTTCCACCGGGCCTCGCTCATCGCCGCCGGGCTCTGCGTGATCGGCAGCGTGGTGGCGGCCGCCACCATCCGCAACCCGCGGCCGGCCAAGGCGGCGGCCCCGGCGCCGGGCCCGCTGCTGCACTGCGGCGTGGACGCGCCGCCCGCCCGGGTGACCGGCTGACCGGGCCGTGCCCGGTCAGCGTGGAGCGGACCGCCTGCCTCAGCGGTAGCGCCTGCTCGGCAGGACCGCGCCGATGATCCACAGGATCGGGAAGATGAAGCCGATCAGCCCGAGCACCCAGTGGCCCTTGCGGAACGTCATGATGGCGAGCGTGAACAGCAGTACCAGGTAGATGATGCCCAGCAGTCCCCAGCCCCACGCTGACATGGGCCTGCCCTCCTTCGGTCATGTCCAGCCGGAATCGCCCGCCCGCGGGCGGGCGCCAGTCATGGCCCGCGGGCAGGCCACAGGTCGGTGTGCGGGCGTTGTTACCGGCGCCGGGAGACGCGCCGGGCGGTGCGCCGCCCCGTGCGGCGGGCAACTCTGCGGGCTCCGAACATCTCATTCCTCCAGGTGTGTGGGGGATCGTCTGTGCCGTTGAAGGTCGCGGTCATGCTTTGGCGGCGCCGGAGGTCTCCATAGCGTGCAGGTCCTCGGCCTCCTCGGCCGACATCAGGCCGATCGCGACCAGGTCCAGCGGGCTGATGAAACCGTCGCTGACGCGGAAGCCGCCAGCGCGCGCGATCGCGTCCCGCAGCGGCACCGCCCAGTGGTGCTCCAGCAGGATGAGCGCGGCCGCGGAGTCGTTCGGGATGTCCTCGAGCACATCCCACTCCTCGCCGCCGAACACGTTGATGCCCTCCTCGGCGGCCTGCTCCGCGCCCGCCTCGGCGCCGATCTCCATCCCTTCCTCGCCGTCGATGCCGAGCCCGATCAGGGCGCCGATCTTGCTGCCGATCTCGATCGCCTCGTCCTGGCTCAGGTTGCTCAGGTGCTCCATCTCCAGGTCGCCGTCCGCGTCCTTGTACACGGCGATGGAGTCGATCACCCGCACCATGCCGTTCTCGTGCAGACGCTCCAGCTCGGCGATCACCTCCCCGTGGAAGTCGGGGTGGTTGAACCCCAGCACGATGAGCTGCACCGGTCCAATAGCCATATCGGGTCCTCTCCTCGGTCCGGCCGGCTGTCTGGTTCCAGCATCGGCGCTGGCCGCTGACGGCACATCACCCGCAAAGGGCTAAAGCGCCCGCCGGACTATTTCCAGCGGATGCCGGGCCGGCCGCCCGGTCCCGTGCCCGATCTGCTGCCGGCAGGACACACCGGTCGCCGCGATGATCGTCTGCTCCGGCTCGGCCCGGACGGCGGGGAAGAGCCGGAGCTCGCCGATGCTCATGGACAGCCCGTAGTGCTCCGCCTCGAAACCGAACGAGCCTGCCATGCCGCAGCACCCGGCGTCGAGCTCGATGACGTCGGCGCCGGGGATGGCCCGGAGCAGGGCCACCGTCGCGGCCGTGCCCGCGAGCGCCTTCTGGTGGCAGTGGCCGTGGAACAGCACGCGGCGGCCGCTGACGGCGCTGCCCGGCGGCAGGGTGAGCCTGCCCTCGGCGATGGCCTCCAGCAGCAGTTCCTCCGGCAGGACGGTGGCGGCCGCCACCGCCTGCGCGCCCGGGTCGCCGGGGAGCAGGGCCGCGTACTCGTCGCGCAGGGTCAGCAGGCATGACGGCTCCACGCCGACGATCGGCACGCCGCGCGCGGCCGGCCCGCTGAGCCGCCCGGCCAGCGCCGCCGCCGTTCCCCGGGCCGCCTCGATCAGGCCCTGCGACAGGCTCGCCCGGCCGCAGCACCCGGCGTCCTCGAGCCGGACCCGCCACCCGGCGAGCTCCAGCAGCTCGATGGCCGCCCGCCCGGCCGCGGGCTCGGTGAAGGTGGTGAACGAGTCGGCGAGGAAGATCAGCTCACCCCGGGCCGGCCGCGCCGCCGGGGCGGGCCGCCGCGCGAACCAGCTGCGCAGGTCATGCCGCTGGAAGCGGGGCAGCGGCCGGGCGGCGCTGATCCCCAGCCAGCGCTGCGCCGCCAGCCGGGCGGGCCGCCAGTTGCTGGCGGCGTTGGACAGCGGGAAGGCGGCCGAGCCCAGGCGGTTCAGCCTGCGGATGGAGCCGAGCATGCGCGCCCGCAGCGGGACGCCGTGGCGGTCGTGGTAGGCGGCGAGCGCCTCCGTTTTCAGCGCCGCCATGTCGACGCCGAGCGGGCATTCGCTCTGGCACGCCTTGCACCCGAGGCAGAGGTCGAGGATGCCGTGCAGCCGGCCGTCGCCGAGCGCCGCGCGCGGGTCGGGCATGGACAGCGCGTGCAGCAAGGCGTTCGCGCGGCCCCTGGTGGAGTGCTCTTCGTCGCGGGTGGCCATGTACGACGGGCACATGACCCCGGTCGAGGACTTGCGGCACAGCCCGATGTTCATGCAGCGGTCGGCGGCGCCGCGCATCCCGCCGGGGACGGCGAACCGGAGCCGCGTCACCGGCGGCGGCGTGGCCGGCCGGGCCGCGTCGCGCAGGTGCTCGGTCATCGCGGGCGCGTTCACGATCTTCCCCGGGTTCATCAGGTTCCCGGGGTCGAAGAGCCGCTTGGTCTCCTGCATGGCCAGGTAGAGATCGTCGCCGAACACCCGGCGGTTGAACTCGCTGCGGGCGAGCCCGTCGCCGTGCTCGCTCGAGTTGACCCCGCCGTACTCCAGCACCAGCTCACGGACCTCCTCGGCGACCGCGCGCATCAGCTCGGCCTGCCCGGGCCCGGACAGGTCGATGAACGGGCGGATGTGCAGGCAGCCGACCGAGCAGTGGCCGTAGAAGCCGGCTGTCAGGCCGTGGGAGTCCAGGATCTGCCGCAGCCGGGCCGCGTACGAGGCCAGCCTGGCCGGCTCGACGGCGGTGTCCTCGATAAATGCCAGCGGCCTGCGCGGGCCGGTGCTGGCCGCCATGAGCAGGCCCAGGCCGGCCTGGCGGACCTTCAGCAGCGCCGCCTGCTCGGCCGCCCGCACCGCCCGGAGCGTGTGATAACCGTGGCCGTGCGCCTGCCAGCGGGCGTCCAGACGGTCGGCCCCGGCGGCCGCCTCGGCCTGGCTGTCGCCGGCGAACGTCACGAACAGCAGGGCCTCCGGGTCGCCGTGCAGGATCGACCCGAGCGCCCGGTATTCGATCTTCTGCCGGGACAGCTCGAGGATGGCGCGGTCGATGAGCTCCACGGCCACGGGCTGGCATGCCAGCGCGTCCTCGGTCGCCTCGATCGCCGCCTGCACGGAGGTGAAATGGCCCACCGCGATGACCCGGGCCCGCGGCGCGGGCACCAGCGCGACCGTCGCCTCGACGACGGTGACCAGGGTGCCCTCGGAACCCACCACGAACGTCGCCAGGTCGAGTCCGCCGTCCCCGGCGGACCGGGCGGATCCGGCCAGCCGGTCCAGCCGGTAGCCGCCCGATTGCCGCCAGTACCGCGGGAAGCCGGTGGCGATGGCCCGCTGGTGGCGCTGGAGGAGGGCGGGCAGGTCCCGGCAGATGGCGCCCTCCAGCGTGGGCGCGGCGGCGCGGGCCCGCAGCTCCGGCCCGGTCAGCGGGCGCAGTTCGGCCCGGCTCGCGTCGGACAGCACCACATCGAGGGCGAGCACGTGGTCGATCGTCATGCCGTACCGCACCGACTGGCTGCCAGCCGAGTTGTTGCCGATCATCCCGCCGAGGGTGGCCCGGTTGCTGGTGGAGGTGTCCGGGCCGAACATCAGGCCGTGCGGGGCGGCGGCCAGGTTCAGCTGCTCCTGCACCACGCCGGGCTGCACCCGCGCCACCCGCTGCCCGGCGTCGATCTCGATGATCATGCTCATGTGCCGGGACAGGTCCATCACGACCGCATGCCCGACCGTCTGGCCGGCCAGGCTCGTGCCAGCGCCCCGGGGCAGCACCGGGACGCCGAACCCGGCGGCGGTGGCGATGGTGGCGGCCACGTCGTCGGCGTCGCGGGGGAAGACCACCCCGATCGGCTCGATCGCATACATGCTCGCGCCGCGGGCGAACAGCCGCCTGCTGTAGGGGTCGAACCGGACCTCGCCGCCGACCACCCGGCGCAGCGCGTCCGCCAGGTCCGCACCCTCGCCTGGGTGGCGCCGCTCGTCCCGCCGGTGCGGGACTGCGCCGGGGCCAGCAGCCGGATCGCTGATGACGAGCACCTCCTCTGGCCCCGCCAGGCCATGGTAGTGACACCCGCGCCGGCGAACCGGCCCGGCCTACGCCGCTGGCCGCGGTGCCGCGGCTGGCGTCTCCCGGCCCGCGGGGACCGCCGTCACCTGCTGCGCGACCAGATAGCAGATGATCAGCAGGCAGTCCCACACTCCCGCGAGCGCCCAGCCGGCCAGCACGTCGGTCATCCAGTGGGCGGCCAGGTAGAGCCGCGTCAGCCCGACCACGAACGCGATCAGGGCGGCGCTCAGCGCCAGCAGCATCCGCGCCCGTGCGGAGCGCCCCGCCATCAGCATGAGCGCGAGCATGCCCCAAGTGGCCAGGGCCTGCGCCGCGTGCTCGGAGGGATAGGACCAGCTGTGGACGACGGTCAGCCGCCCGCCGACCGGCGGGCGGGGCCGGGCCACCAGTTCCTTGATCAGCAAAGACCCCGCCCAGGCGCCGGCCAGCGCCAGTGCGGGCAGGACCGCCGGCAGCCAGCTGCGGCGCCACTTCCACAGGCCCAGGCCGGCGATGATGACGACCGGCCAGAGCACGAGGCCCGAGCCGAGCCAGGTGAGCGCCTTGGCGAGGCTGGTGAGCCACGGCGTGCGGTGACCGGTGAAAAAGGCCAGGGCCCGCGGATCGTCGCGGGTGATGCCGGTGTGATGGACGACGCTGAACGTCAGGGAGCCCAGCGCCCAGGCGCACGCGGCGAGCGTGAGAACCGCGACGGTCAGCGCCAGGCCCGTCGGTGCGCCGGTCCGGAAGCGCGCGGCCAGCCACGTACCGGTTCCTGGCTTGTCAGGCAGTGCCGGGCTCCGCGGCCACGGCGTCCGGGGCCAGGCTCCAGGTCTTGGTCTGGCGCTGGACGGCCTCCCTGGCACGGCGCAGCTGCTCGGCGACCACGCGCCGCTGCGCCCATGTCGCCTCGCGGCGCCGCAGCGCCTGCTCGATGGCGAGCAGCTCGGCGTCGGTGACCGGCAGGCCGTAGGCCTCGCTGACCATGCGCGCCAGGTCGGCGCGGTAGTCGTGCCCGCGGGCGAAGAAGGTTCCCGGGGTGACGCTCATCGCGTTCTTCACATCCACCAGGGTCAGCACGAAGGTGGTGAGTGGGTACCAGCCCGCCAGGTGCGATATGCCGGGCGGCCGGCTAGCGGCCGGGCCCAGCCATCCCGGCTGCTGCACGATCAGGGCGGGCTCGAACCGGGTGATCGGGTCCTCATGATGGGACAGCAGCACGTACCGGCGGCGGGCGCGGTCCTCCGCTGGCAGCGCGAGCCATTCGGCGTAGGAGGCGACCTCGGCCACCTCACCATCCGGGTCGCTCTTGCCGGGGTCCAGGCGCCACTGCCTGGCCCACTTGCTGCCGGCCGGGGTGCCCAGGAACAGCGCCCGGTCCATCCCGACCCGGTGCAGCCCGGGCACCCCCTCATGCAGGAACGCGTCCTGCATGGTGTGCGCGCCCAGCGATTCGCCGAACCCGACCAGGCGCGGCCGGCTCCCCTCCGGCAGGGCGCGCAGCCGCCATTCGAGCGCGTGCAGCAGCGCCCGGTTCTGCTCCCGGCCCATCGCCACCCGGTCCAGCGACAGGAACGAGGGGCGCAGCGAGTACTGCAGGGCGACCGTGGCGCAGTCGCCCCGGGTCAGGTACTCCAGCGTCTCGGCCGCGACGTAGTTGACATAACCGCTGCCGGTCGGGGAGGCCACGCACAGCACCGACCGCTCGAACGCGCCGAGCCGGGCCAGGTCTTCCATGACCAGGTCGACCCGCACGTCCACGGTCTCCCCCGACGCCAGCCCCGCGAACGCGCGCACCGGCGTCTTCACCTGCCCGATCGGCACTCCCGTGACATCGGCGATCTCCTGCCTGGTGAGCGCCAGGTTGACGAACCGGACACCCTCGCGCCCCAGGCTTGGCCACGCCACCGCTGACGCGGGCGAGCCGCTGACCGTCTCCACATCGGGCGGCGTGGTGTAGGCGGCGTCGATCGCGGACCCGCCGGTCTCCGCGCGGCGGTCCAGGTACTCCATCGCGGCCCCCAGCCCGGCCACGGTCATCCCGAGCGCCGCGGTGTGGCCCACCAGCCCGGCGACCGGGCGGGCGCCGGGGACCGCCCGGCGTATCCCGGCCGCCAGGCCATGGGAGAGCGCCCTTTCCGCGAACGCGATCCCATGCAGGCCCGTGCTGACCGCCGCGCCCATCAGCAGGGACCTGGCCACCGGCGGCAGCGGGATCTGCTCTGGGGCGGTTTCCCCGCCAGTCCGCTGTCCGGTCAGCGGGTCCACAGCGGGACCCAGCCGGGCCGGGTCTTCTTCTTCACCTATGCGGTACCGGTAGATCTGCCAGCCGGCCAGTGCGGTGCCAGCCAGCAGGCCGCCCCCTGCCGCGAGCACCCGCAGGCCCGGCCGGCGGCCGCCCACGGCCGCGTCCGCGGCCGCGACGCCGGCCAGCGCCGCGCCGGCCAGCCCGACCCGCACTCCCCGCCGGCCAGCCGTCCGCAGCGCCGCCCGGCGCATCGGCTCGCCGGGCCGCCAGGGCAGCAGACGCTCCAGGACGGCGCCGGCCACCGCGACGCCCCCGCTGACGGCCACCTGGGCCGCGTAGGCGCGTACCCGGCCCGGCGGTGTCCCGTCGTCGGGGACGAGCCTGCGGGCCAGGGCGGCACACGCCGATTGCGACGTCATCACCAGCCCGTGGTTCGCTGCGGCGACGATCCCGGTCGCCAGCGCCTGATCAAGGCCGGGCCGGGGAAGCAGCCCCGGCCCGAAGCTCGTGCCGGCTGTCGCGGTTGACGCGAGCACGGCCGCCCTCTCCGCTGTGTCGCCGCCGGCCAGGAGGTCCCCAGCCCGCCGGGCTACCGTCTCGAGATCCATCTGTCCTCCTCACCCGCCCGGTGGCCGGGACGGGACATCCGGCCCGGCCGCCTTGCCAGCATCCGGGGCGCCAGGGCTGGCCCGCACCCGACGGCCCAGCCGGTGCGCGACGCGGCCAGCTATCAGTGCCGAGTCGTTGAGTGCCGCGTGCGCCAGCAGCGGGGCCGCCACGCTGCCGGAGCGCAGCCGCAGCCAGGCGAAGACAGCGCCGGCGGCGCTGGTGGCCACGACGTTGCCGGCCACGAACGCCGCCTGCCGCAGCGGGCGCCGCGCGAGGTGCCGGTCCAGCGCGGTCTGGCTCATGGTGGACAGCGTCGGCAGAATGTGCGACACGCCGAACAGCGCGCTCGACCACGCCACGGCACCGGCCCGGGTGCCGTCTCCCAGCCAGATACCGAGCAGAGCCGAGCGGTAGCTAAGTTCCTCCGGCGGCACCGCGGCAAAGGTGATCCTGGCCAGCCCGCTGGCGAGCCCGCCGCGGCCGGCGGCCCGCTCGTCGAGCAGGAATCCGCGCGTGGCGGGCAGCGCAGCCGCCGCCAGGACGGCCGCTGCGGCGCACCCCCCGGCCACCAGGCCGGTGCGCATGCCGCTGCCCAGATCACCACGGCCGAGGCCGAGCCCGGCCCAGGAGACACCGGCCGCCCGCGCGATCCCCAGCAGTGCCACGGCGGCGCCGTACCGCGCCGCCGTGCGGCCCGCCTGGTGGTCAATGCGATGGGCAAGCAGGTCGAGCGCGGCGACGGTGGCAACGGCCGCGACCTGCCCCCGGCGGATTCTGGGGGCAGCGGGCCGGGCGGGCACCGGGCCGGCCTCAGCTAATGGGTGGTGATGCGGGAATGTCATGGGACGGTCCGGTTCCGGCGGCGGTCCAGTCAGCGCCGGTCTCCTGGCGGAAGGCGGCGACCGCGGATTCGATGGTCGGGAAGAAGTGCTGCGGGTTGATCGTGCGGGTGAGCCCGTAGCGCTCGATCTTGGCCCGCACCGGGTCCTTGAGCTCGGCGAAGACCAGGCTGATGCCCTGGGCGTTCAGCGCCTCGTCGAGCTCTTCCAGCACGTCGGATGCGGTGGTGTCCACGTCGGTCATCGGCTCGGCGGCGATCAGGATCCAGGTGGGTGGCGGGTCGGCCCTGGCCAGCCGCCGCACCTCGTCGCGGAACGTCGTGGCGTTGGCGAAGAACAGCGGCCCGTCGAACCGGTAGATGACCAGGCCGGGCAGGTGCTCGGCCTGCGGGTAGGAGTGCACGTCGTGGTAGCCCGCCAGCCCTTCCACCCGCCCGAGCTCGGTGTCGTAGGGCCACCACGCCCGGCGGAAGACGTTGAGGATCGACAGGCCGACCGCGATCGCGATCCCGGGCAGCACCCCGAGCAGCACGACGCCGAGGAACGCCGCGATCGACAGCAGGCACTCCACCTTGCGCTGCCGCCACAGCCGCACGGTGGCAGGGATGTCGGCGAGCGACAGCGACGCGGTGATCACGACGGCGGCCAGCGCGGGCTGCGGCAGGTTCCGGAACAGGCCCGGCACCAGCACGATCATGAGGATGATCAGGGCGGCCCCGACCACGCCGGTGAGCTGGGTCTTCGCCCCGGACCGCTCCGCCACCGCGGTCCGCGACCCGCTGGTGCTGACCGGGAAGCCCTGGAACAGGCCGGCCGCCAGGTTCGCCGCGCCGATCCCGATCATCTCGCCGTTGCCGTTGACCTCCTGGCCGGTGCGGGCCGCGAACGCCGACGCGGTGGAGATCGTGTCGGCCAGCGACACCAGCACGATGCCCAGCGCCCCGGCGAACAGCGGCCCGAGGTCGGACAGGCGCACGTGCGGGATCGTCAGTGGCGGAAAGCCCTTGGGGAGCACCCCGACCAGGCTGACACCGTGGTCGGCCAGGCTGAAGACCGTGGTGGCGGCGATCGCGAGCACCACCATGATCAGCACCGCCGGCACCTTCGGCAGCCAGCGCTGCAGCACCAGGATCACCACGATCCCGGTGATCCCGACCGCGGCCGCGGCGGCGACCGCCTCCCCGTTGGCCAGCCCCTTGACGAAGCCGGTGACCTCGCCGACGAACCCGTCGGCCTCGACCTTGAACCCGAACAGCTTCGGCAGCTGCCCGACCAGGATGGTCAGCGCCAGGCCGTTCATGTAACCGATCATCGTCGGCTTGGAGATCAGGTCGGCGATGAAGCCGAGCTTCGCCACCGCCGCCAGGATCATGATCGCCGCGACCATGATCGCCAGCAGCGACGCCAGCGCGACCGCCCGCTTCTCGTCGCCGTTCGCGGCTATCAGCGGCAGGATCGTCGCGGCGATCATCGGCCCGAGTGAGGAGTCCGGGCCGAGCACCAGGATCCGCGACGGGCCGAACACCGCGTAGCCGAGCAGGCACATGATGGAGGTGTACAGACCGGTGATCGGCGGCAGGCCGGCCAGCTCCGCGTACGCCATGCCCTGCGGGACCAGCAGCGTCGTGAGCACGACGCCCGCGACGATGTCCCTGGCCAGCCACTCGCGCCGGTAGGACGAGATGGCCCGCAGCCCCGGCACCGAGCGGAACATGGACACCACACCCCACCGAGGTCGGACCAGCAACCATAAAACTGCCGCCTGCGCCCGCCCGGTGCATCACCCACCCGGGGTGAACGCCGCATCTACCCGAGATGAACGGCGCCTGGCGCCCGCGGGCCGCTCAGCCGGGCGGCGGCAGGTCTTCCACCTGCTGCTTGGTGAGGTTCAGCCGTACCCCGTCCGCCATCCCGGTCACGGCGCTGATCGGGATGGCGACCTCCTTGCGGCCCCACAGATGCCCCTCCTGGAGCAGTACGTGGGTCACCCGGTGGTCGCCCGGGTCGACGGCGAAGCCCTCCACCCGCCCGATCTCACCGTCGAGAGCGTGGACAGGCTCACCGCGGCGCATCTCCGCCTCACCCAGCGGGACGACGTCGTGGGTCACGGCCACCAGGCGGTGCGGTATGCCCATGGGCGGCAAGCCCGTCGGGCTGGGCACGTCGCCCGCGCCGCCGCTGTCCACGAACTCTGTGTCGTCGGCCGCGTCGAGCCTGCCGAATTCCGCGAGAGTGCAGCTCAGGCTGATCTCACCGGCGCTGGTGCCGGCCAGGTCGATGGGGACAAGCCGCCCGGGCTCCCCCCGGTGCTTCGGCTCGATGACAAGGTGCGTGACCGTGCGATCGGCCGGGTCGAGGATCACCCGGCTCAGCTCTCCGCAGAAACCATCGGAGCAGCTCGCCCTGGCCCCGATCACGAATTCCGCCGCCTCTGCCATTGCCGCCTCTCCCTCCAGGCTGCCGCGACCGCTGGCCCGAGCGTAAACCCCAGCAACCCGCGGCGGCCACCGGCAGGGCCCGCGGGACACGTCCGGCTACCAGGCGCCCACGTCGCGTGCCATCAGGTCAGCGGGGGTTTCGCGGCGGACCATCAGCCGGGCCGCCCCGTTGCCGCAGAAGATCACCGGTGGGCGCAGCGCGGCGTTGTAGTTGTTGGCCATCGTGAAGCAGTACGCGCCGGTGACGGGCACCGCGATCAGGTCGCCGACCTGCGGGCTGGTGAGCGGGACGGCGGGGGTGATGACGTCGCCCGACTCGCAGTGACGCCCGACCAGGTCGGCGGTCACGCTCTGCCCGGCCCAGCGCCCCACCACCAGCGGCGCGAAGCGCTGCCCGTACAGCGCGTGCTCCAGGTTGTCGCCCATCCCGCCGTCGACCGCCACGTGCGTGCGGGCCGCCCGCTTGACCGTGACCACGCGGTACAGGGTGATCCCGGCCGGGGCCACCAGCGACCGGCCGGGCTCGACGATCAGGTCGATGCCGCTGCCCAGGTGCTGGTGCGCCGCCGCTATCAGCCGCTGCGCGTAATCATCGATGCCGGGCGCGGCGTCCTCGGGCACGTAACGCACCCCGAGGCCGCCGCCGAGGTCGTAGACACCGAACCGCTCCAGCGCGGCGAGCGCGGCGACCTCGGCTTCGAACTGCTCCAGCCTGAGGATCTGCGAGCCGATATGGGCGTGCAGGCCCAGCAGGTCGATCGCCGGGACCTCCCGCATCCGGGCGATCGCCTGCGGCACCTGCGCCACGGGCACCCCGAATTTTGACGTGGCGGCGCCGGTCGCCATCGCCGCGTGGGTGGCGGCCTCGATCCCGGGGCTGACCCGCAGCAGCACCGGGGTATGCCCGCGGGCGAGCCTCTCGATCCGGTCGATGTCGTCGAACCCGTCCACCACGATGTAGCCGATGCGGGCGTCGAGGGCGGCCTGGATGTCGTCATCGGTCTTGGCGTTGCCGTGCATGACGATCGTGGCCGGATCCGCCCCCGCCGCCAGCGCGATGCGCAGCTCACCGCCGCCGACCACGTCGAAGCCGAGGCCCTCGCGGGCCAGGCATGAGAGCACCGGCGCCGACGGGTACGCCTTCACGGCGAAGCAGACCCGGGCCCGGGGATGCCGGCCGGTGAACGCGGCCAGGTAATCCCGGGCCCGGGCACGCAGCGCCTGCTCGTCGATGACGAACGCGGGGGTCCCGAACCGCTCGGCGATCTCCCGCAGCGAGCAGCCACCGAGCAGGAGGTCGTCCCCGGCGATGGCCGCGGACGGCGGGAACAGGCAGAGGTCGGCCATATCAGCACCTCCCGGGCCTCGCCACGGGACGGCGGGCACAGCCGGTGGCCGGATCTCTGCCCATTATCCGTGGCCTGGCCAGGCCGGCGTGGCAGGCCGGCCCAGGGGGTAGTCCTGACATATCGGGCAGGCACCGGGACCAGGTCAGGGAGACACTCATGAGCAGCCCTCAGCCGAGGTTCCGCGGCGTCTCCGATCTGCGGGAGTTCTTCCGCACCAACCAGACCCCCATCTACTTCGTCTCCCCCACCGCCTTCAACCTGCTGGGCATCGACCGCTGGGTGCGGAACTTCCACTACGTGACCTACTTCGACTCGTTCGAGGGCAGCCACCCGAACGTGTTCGTGCCGCATGACCGGACGGCGCCGGAGTTCGAATCGATCGAGGACATCTGCAACTACCTGCTCGCCCACCCCGAGGTCCGCAGCTGGATGGCCGCCCAGGGCAGCGGGGGCAGGGCGGTGTTCGTCATGTTCGACTCCGAGACCGAGGAGCTGGCGGCCCGGGACGGGCTGCGGATCGCCCATCCGCCGGCCGAGCTGCGGCACCGCCTCGACTCCAAGATCGTGACGACCGAGCTGGGCAACGACGCGGGCGTTCCCAGCGTGCCGAACGTGCTCGGCAGGGCGGCCAGCTACCCCGAGCTGCTGGCCCTGGCGGACCGGTCCGGGCTGGGTCATGACCTGGTGGTCCAGATGCCCTACGGCGACTCGGGCAAGACCACGTTCTTCATCCGGACCGGCGCCGACTGGGATAAATACGCGGCCAAGGAGCCGCTGGCGGAAGAAGAGCTCAAGGTCATGCGCAGGATCGACCACCGGGCGATCGCGGTGGAGGCGGTGCTGACCCGGTACGGCACGCTGGTCGGCCCGCTGATGAACGACATCACCGGCCACCCCGAGCTCACGCCCTACCGGGGCGGGTGGGCCGGCAACGACTACCCCGCGACGCTGACCAGCGCCCAGAAGCAGCGGGCCAGGGACCTCACGGAGCGGCTCGGCGCCCGGCTCGCACAGGAGAACTACTCCGGGTTCTTCGAGGTCGACTTCCTGGTGGACACCGGCACCGGCGAGCTGTACCTGGGCGAGCTCAACCCGCGGATCAGCGGCATCAGCTCGATGACCAACGTGACCGCCGGCGCCTACGCCGACATGCCGCTGTTCCTGTTCCACCTGCTTGAGTACCTCGACGTGGACTACGAGGTCGACATCGGCGAGATCAACGAGCGCTGGTCCCGCGAGGCCAGCGTCGACGTGTGGAGCCAGATCATCATCAAGGAGACACGCGATCAGGTGGAGCTGCTGACTGGGGCGCCGCACACCGGGATCTACCAGCTCGGCGCGGACGCGTCCGTCACGTTCCGGCGGTGGGGGCACGACTGGCACGGCATCGTCAGCGAGTCCGAGGCGTTCTACCTGCGCATCATGGGCCCGGGTGACTACCGGTACCGGGGCGCGGACCTGGGCGCGCTGGTGACCCGGGGGCGCCTGCAGTCCGACGACAACCGGCTGGAGGAGCGCTGCAAGCAGTGGATCACCGGGATCCGGGGCCAGTTCGCCGGCACGCCGGTCGTCCCGCCACAGCCGGGGCCGCGCAGCCCGCTGAACTTCAAGATGGCGTGAGGCCGGGCTCAAGCCGTTCGGCTTCTTCGACCGCAACCCGGCGCTCGACGTCCCCCGTCCGGCCCGCACGACGGCCGTTAGTCACCGCCGAGCAGCACCTCATGCCGGCCGCTGGCGAACGAGCCGATGGAGTGCTTCCACGATGAGCCGGGCCAGCGGTACTCGATCGCCAGGTCGCCGGGCCGGTACACGGCCGTGTAGAGGGTGCCGGACCCGAGCGCGTACGCACCGGAGTGCAGCGGCGGCTCCAGGAAGCGGGTCACCAGCTGCTCCAGGTCCAGATCACCGTCGCCGGCCAGTGCCGCCAGCAGGTCGTGGCGCACACGGCTGCCGGGGGCCGCCACGTTCTCATCCCCGGGGGCCGGCTCGAAGTTGACCGCGACCGGCGACGCGGTGAACACCGGCTCGCTGGCCGGGCCGACGAACGCGGTGAAATAGCCGCCGTCACGGTCGGCCACGGTGACGATGTAGGCCATGTGCACGGGCAGCCGGGCCAGCACCTCGCGCGCCTGCCCGGCGGTGTCGCACACCTCAAGGAGGTAGCGCAGCACGAGCGGGATGCCGAAGCCGGGCCCGGTGGCCGTCCGGCCGCCGAACGCCAGCGACACCGCCAGGCCCGCGTCGTTCATCCCGTCGACCAGCCCCCACAGGCAGTCACTCGTCCCGACCACCCGCCGCCCGGTGAACGAGCTGCCGAGCACCACGCCCTCGAACAGCTCCGGCGAGTAGTCGTAGTTACGGACCAGCGCCGGTTCCCCGGCCAGATGGACCGCCTGCGAGCAGCCGCTCATGAACGGCGGCGGGTTGTACAGGGTCAGCATCTGCGCGGCCAGCTCGTCGTCGCCGGCCAGCTCGGCCAGCCGCTGCCAGGTCGGCACGAGCTCTGGCATGTGCGTGGCCAGCATCCGCCGACAAGTCTGCAGGCCGGTCCTGGCCGCCGCGCCGTCGCGGAGATACCACCGCCGGTAGGCCGGCCAGGCCGAGGAGAACAGGCCCTGCCAGCCCGGGCCAGGCACCGGCTCAGCCACTGAGCGGAAGGTCAGCGGCACCGTGCGCGGCGCGAGTGAGTTCACGGGAGGCCTCTCTGCCCGGCGGCGCCCGGGCGAGCCATGTCGGAACAGCGCTTCGCGACAACGCTAAGGCCCCGGGGCATCATCCCGCCCGCTGGAAACAGCATCCGGGCCACAGCGCAGGTTCTGCACCGTGTAGCTGGCCCACTCGGCGCACCGGTGGAACGCGCGCCGGCGCAGGCCCTGCATCACCCGCAGGTCACCCCGGCGGTCCACCCGGATGCTGGTCGCCCACGGGTAGGCGAGCTCCTGGCCGCTGGCCGTCCGCACGGTGAGAGCCTGCCCGCCGGCCTGCCGCTGGCCGTCAGAACGGCTCATCGGACCTCCTGAGTCGCACGCCTCGCACCCTCCTCGCCGGGCGTCCGGGCCAGCCGGGTGACTGGACATGAACGCGATACTGGATCTCGTGGAACTGCCACCGTTCCGGATCGAGCGTTTCTACGCGCAGTATGAGCACACCACGCGGTTCATGCTCTCCAGCAGCGACTGCGAGTCGCGCACGATCGCGGAGCTGCTTGAGCTCGAGCACGATCCGGCCAAACGGCTGCCGCCAGCGTGTGACACTACGAGCGGGCGGTTCGGCCTGCTGGAAGCCAGCCTGGTCTCGTGACAATGTGCGTGATCACGCGGGGGTGGCCGCTGGGTGCGGCTGGCGGCCGCGCGTAGCATCGCCTGTGAGGGCCGGCTGGCAGCGATGGCCGCGGAGGTGCCCATGGAAGATCTCCGGTACAAGATGATCATGGCGCTGAATGCCGCCGACATCGGGAACCCCATCTGCGAGCAGGCGGCCGAGATCTGCGCCGAGATCGCCGAGCAGTACTGTGCGCAGCTGCACGTCACCCGCACCGCGCAGGTGGTCGCCGCTGGCCAGCGGGCGGGGAACGGGCCGGCGCCCGCCCGCGCATGAACCCAGGCAACCGCCCGCAGGAGCAGCGATGACAGACATCACGGGGCCGCTCGCGCCGGCGGTTGACATCCGCCGTGCCGATGAGCGGTTCAAGACCAGGTTGTCGTGGCTGGACTCCAAGCACTCCTTCTCGTTCTCCCGCCACTACGACCCGCTGAACACCCACCACGGCCTGCTGCTGGTCAACAACGACGACGTGGTCAGGCCGGGCACCGGGTTCGAGACGCACCCGCACCAGGACATGGAGATCGTCACCTGGGTGCTGCGGGGCTCGCTGGTGCATCAGGACTCCACCGGGCACGCTGGCGTGATCTACCCCGGCCTGGCCCAGCGGATGAGCGCCGGCACCGGGATCCTGCATTCGGAGAAGAACGACTCCTGGCGGCTGCAGGGCGGATCGGCGCACACCGAACCGGTGCATTTCGTGCAGATGTGGGTGGTGCCCGACGAGGACGGCATCATCCCCGGCTACGAGCAGCTCGAGATCGGCGACGAGCTGCTGCGCGGCGGCCTGGTCCCGGTCGCGTCCGGCATGGCCAGGCACGACGGCGCGGCCGCCATCCGGATCAAGAACAAATACGCCGCCCTGCACGCGGCGCGGCTGCAGCCCGGCGGGACGGTCGAGCTACCGGAGGCCCCGTTCCTGCACCTGTTCGTGCCGCGGGGAACGGTGACGCTGGAGGATGCGGGCCCGCTGTCCGAGGGTGACGCGGTGCGGTTCACGGCCACCGGCGGGCAGAAGGTCACCGCCGCCGAGCCCGCCGAGATCCTCATCTGGGAGATGCACGCCGCCATCGCCGGCTGGCAGTAGCGCGGTCCCTGGCGGGACCGGACGCCGACGTGGCCCGGGCTGTGCTGATGGGCGATTCCCGTACTCACCTGCGGTGCTAAGGGCGTGCTAGCGAGACGCTAGCGGCCGGCCACATCTTCGAACTTCAGAACGAAGGCGGTCTCACCTCTGGTCCATGTCTGGTCCGCGTCGGCTTAGTTCCTGGTGGCAATGAAATACGTATTGGCGACATTGCCGTCGACGTGCGCGGCCTCGATTGAGGTGAAGCCCGCGTCGGTGAGCATCTCCTGGGCTTTCTGCTCTCCCCACATAGTGCCGAGGCCCATCCCGCCGTCTGCGAGGGAGACGGTCATGCAGTGCATGCAGGAGATGGTGTAGCCGAACGGCCCGAAGGGGTGATCCAAGTTCTCCGAAAGCTCGCTGGAAGCGGCGATATCGACGCACAGATAGACC
>DATIXO010000145.1:0-4895 GCA_035518495.1 Streptosporangiaceae bacterium | reverse complement strand
CGGGCAGGAAGCCCACCCGGTCGCGGACCTGGGCCATGGTGGGGCGGGCGATCGACTCGGCCCGGGCGGCGCCATGCGCCAGCAGCCGGTCCAGCTCCGCCTCGTCGGCCAGCATCTTCTCGGTCCGCTCGCGGATCGGCGCGAAGGCGCCGACGACGACCTCGGCCAGGTCCTTCTTGAACTGCCCATAGCCCGCACCGGCGTAACGGGACTCCAGCTCAGCGACGCTCTCACCGGTCAGGGCCGAGTAGATCCGCAGCAGGTTGGTGATGCCCGGCTTGCCCGCTTCGTCGGCCTGGATACCCGCGCCGGCGTCGGTGACCGCGCGCGAGATCTTGCGGCGGATCGCGTCCGGCTCGTCCAGCAGGTCGACGATGCCCTGCGGGGACGATGACGACTTGCTCATCTTGGCCGCCGGGTCCTGCAGGTCGGTGATCTTGGCGACGCCGGGCAGGATGTAGGCGGCCGGCACGGTGAAGGTGGGCCCGAACCGGTGGTTGAACCGGATCGCCAGGTCCCGGCTCAGCTCCAGGTGCTGGCGCTGGTCCTCCCCGACCGGCACCTGATCGGTGTGGTAGAGCAGGATGTCGGCGGCCTGCAGGATGGGATAGGTGAACAGCCCCACGCTGGACTGCGCGGCCCCGCCCTTGGCCGCCTTGTCCTTGAACTGGGTCATCCGGCTGGCCTCGCCGTACCCGGTCAGGCAGCCGAGCACCCAGGCAAGCTCGGCGTGCTCGGGCACGTGGCTCTGGACGAACACGATGCTGCGCTCGGGGTCGATGCCGGCCGCGAACAGCTGCGCGACCGCGATCCGGGTCCGGCGCCGGAGCAGCGCCGGTTCCCACGGCAGCGTGAGCGCGTGCATGTCCACCACGCAGTAGACCGCGTCGTGGGTCTCCTGCATCTGCACCCACTGGCGCACGGCGCCGAGATAGTTACCCAGATGGAAGGAGTCGGCGGTCGGCTGGATGCCGGAGAACACGCGTGGCCTGGACATGGCCGCAGTCTAGTGGCTGCGGCCCCGTACCCCGGCGACGCCGCCGCCCCGGCGCCGGGCGCCGTTGCCGCTCGCCTCACCGGCGCCGAGCACCGGCACGATGTCGGGCACGGTCCCCCTGATCGCGTCGGCGTCGGCGTCGGTCCCGGCTTCCTGCGAGGCCCGTTCGGCCGTGACCCCGGCCCGGTAGTGCTCGGCCTCCCTGGCCGCCTGGCGGGTGCTCCAGCGCAGCGGCCCCGCGATCAGGCCGGTGATCTCCTCCAGCGCCGCCATCCCGCGGTCAGGTGTCTCGATCGCGATGTGCGTGCGGCGGCCGAGCACGTCGTCGAGGTGACGGGCGCCCTCATGGGACGCGGCGTAGACGATCTCGGCCCGCAGGTAGTCGTCCGCGCCGGTCACCGGCCTGCCAAGCCCCGGATCGGCCTCCACCAGGGCCAGCAGCTCCGGGGTCAGGGAGCCGTACCGGCGCAGCAGGTGCTCGATCCGGGCCACGTGCAGGCCCGACGACAGCGCCAGCCGGTGCCGGGCGTTCCACAGCGCCAGGTACCCGTCCGCCCCGGCCAGCGGCACCCGGTCGGTGCACGACGGCGGCGCGCGCCAGTCCAGCGCGTGCACCACCGCGTCCACCGCGTCCCGTGCCATCAGCCGGTACGTGGTGTACTTGCCACCCGCGACCAGCACCAGGCCCGGCACCGGCTGGGCGACCACGTGCTCGCGGGACAGCCGGGAGGAGGACTCCGACTCCCCCGCCAGCAGCGGCCGCAGCCCCGTGTACACGCCGACGACGTCGTCGCGGGCCAGCGGGGTCTTGAGCACCCGGTTCGCCTGGTCGATGAGGTAGTCGATGTCGGCCCGGCTGGCGGCCGGCTCCGGCTTGCTGCCCACCCAGTCGGTGTCGGTGGTGCCGATGATCCAGTACCGCCCCCAGGGGATGATGAACAGCACGCTGTCCGCGGTCCGCGTGATGATCCCGGTCGAGGAGTGGATACGGTCCTTGGGCACGACCAGGTGGACGCCCTTGGAGACGCGCAGGTTGATCATGCCCCGCCCGCCCACCATGGCCTGGATGTCATCGGTCCACACCCCGGTCGCGTTGACCACCTGCTGGGCCCGGATCTCGATCTCGTCACCGGTCTCCAGGTCCACCGCGCGGACCCCGGTGACCCGCTCTCCTTCCCGGAGCAGCCCCCGCACCTGGACCCGTGACGCCACCTGCGCGCCGTAGCCCGCCGCGGTCCGGACCAGCGTGAGCACATAACGGGCGTCGTCCACCTGGGCGTCCCAGTAGGCGATGGCGCCGGTGATGGCCGAGCGCTTGAGCGCGGGTGCGACCTTGAGCGCGGCGCGGCGCGACAGCTGATGGTGGCCCGGCAGCCCCCTGGTGTGCCCGAACGAGAGGCTGAGCGCGTCGTAGACGCTCACCCCGGCGCCGACGTAGGCCCGCTCCCAGAGGCGGTGGGTGAGCGGGAACAGGAAGGGCACGGGCCGGACCAGGTGCGGCGCGATCACGCCGAGCAGCAGCGACCGTTCGGCCAGCGCCTCCCGGACCAGGCCGAAGTTGAGCTGCTCCAGGTAGCGCAGGCCGCCGTGGATGAGCTTGCTCGACCGGGACGAGGTGCCGGCGGCGAAGTCGCGCGCCTCTACCAGCCCGACCGTCAGCCCGCGGGTCACGGCGTCAAGCGCCACCCCCGCGCCGACCACCCCGCCGCCCACGACCAGCACCTGGAGCTCGGTCCCGGCGAGCGCGGCGAGCGCGGCCGACCTGGCACCCGGATCCAGCCTCGCCGCATCCGCCCACCCGGCCGGCCCCGGCCGGACGCCAGCCCCGCTCGTCATCGTCTCGGCGGCACGCTGGACGTGACCACCACCTCCACACGCTGGAACTCCTTGAGATCAGAGTAGCCAGAGGTGGCCATGGTACGGCGGAGCGCGCCGACCAGGTTCAGCAGGCCGTCGGCGACGGTGGAGGGGCCGTGCAGGATCTGCTCCAGGGTGCCGATGGTGCCGACCCTGACCCGCGCCCCCCGCGGCAGGTCGGGGTGATGTGCCTCGCTCCCCCAGTGGTAGCCCCGGCCGGGCGCCTGCGCGGCGCGGGCGAACGGCGAGCCGGCCATCACCGCGTCCGCCCCGCACGCGAGCGCCTTGGCCAGGTCGCCACTGCGGGTCATCCCGCCGTCCGCGATCACGTGCACGTACCGGCCGCCGGACTCGTCGAGGTACTCGCGCCTGGCGGCGGCCACGTCGGCGATGGCGGTGGCCATCGGCACCGCCACCCCGAGCACGGTGGCGGTGGTGTGCCCTGACCCGCCGCCGAAACCGACCAGCACCCCGGCGGCGCCGGTCCGCATCAGGTGCAGCGCCGCCGTGTAGGTGGCGCAGCCGCCGACGATCACCGGCACGTCCAGCTCGTAGATGAACTGCTTGAGGTTGAGCGGCTCGGCCTGGCCGGAGACGTGCTCGGCGGACACGGTGGTACCGCGGATGACAAAGATGTCCACGCCCGCATCCACCACGGTCTTGTAGTAGCGGACCGTGCGCTGCGGCGAGAGCCGGGCCGCGGTGGTCACCCCCGCCGCCCGGATCTCCTCGATCCGGCGGCCGATGAGCTCTTCCTTGATCGGCTCGGAGTAGATCTCCTGCAGCCGCCGGGTGGCCGCCTCCTCGTCCAGCTCGGCGACCTCGGCCAGCAGCGGCTCGGGGTCGGGGTAGCGGGTCCACAGGCCTTCCAGGTCGAGCACGGCCAGCCCGCCGAGGCGGCCGATCGCCACCGCGGTGGCCGGCGAGACCACGCTGTCCATCGGGGAGACCACCAGCGGCAGCTCGAACCGGTAGGCGTCGATCTGCCAAGCGGTCGAGACCTCCTCCGGGTCGCGGGTGCGGCGGGACGGCACGATCCCGATCTCGTCCAGGTTGTAGGCGCGGCGGCCGCTCTTGCCCCGGCCGATCTCGACGGTCATGGCAGCCGCCGGGAGTAGTTGGGCGCCTCGGTGGTCAGCTGGATGTCGTGCGGGTGGCTCTCGGTCAGGCCGGCCGCGGTGATCTGGATGAACCGCGCCTGCTGCAGCTCGCCGATGGTCCGGGTGCCGCAGTAGCCCATGGCCGCCCGCAGCCCGCCGATGAGCTGGTCGGCGACGGACGCCAGCGGGCCGCGGTAGGGCACCTGGCCCTCCACGCCCTGCGGGACCAGCTTGTCCTCGCGCAGCACGTCGTCCTGGAAGTACCGGTCCTTGGAGAAGGACCGGCCGCGCATCGCCCCCAGCGACCCCATGCCGCGGTACTGCTTGTACTGCTTGCCGTTGATGAACACGATCTCGCCGGGCGCCTCCTCGCAGCCCGCGAGCAGGCTGCCGAGCATGACCGTGTCGGCGCCGGCCGCGATCGCCTTGGCGATGTCGCCGGAGTGCTGCAGCCCGCCGTCCCCGATCACCGGCACCCCCGCCGGGCGGGCCGCCTGCGCGGCCTCGAAGATCGCGGTCACCTGCGGCACGCCGACGCCGGCCACCACCCTGGTGGTGCAGATCGAGCCGGGCCCCACCCCGACCTTGACACCGTCGGCGCCCGCGTCGATCAGCGCCTGCGCGCCAGCCCGGGTGGCCACGTTGCCGCCGATCACGTCCACCCGGCTGTTCGCCTTCACCTGGGCCACCATGTCGATGACCGCCTGGGCGTGGCCGTGCGCGGTGTCCACCACCAGGAAGTCGGCGCCCGCGTCGATCAGCGCCTGGGCCCGGTGCTTGGCGTCCTCGCCGACCCCGATGGCCGCCCCGACCACCAGCCGCCCCGCGGCGTCCTTGGTGGCGCTGGGGAACTTCTCGCTCTTGGTGAAGTCCTTGACGGTGATCAGGCCGGACAGCCTGCCCGCCTCGTCGATCAGCGGCAGTTTCTCCACCTTGTGCCG
>DATIXO010000144.1:0-2154 GCA_035518495.1 Streptosporangiaceae bacterium | reverse complement strand
GATCTGGAACTACTGGGTCAACAACTACCTGCAGGGCAAGACCCCGCCGCCGTTCGACATCCTGTACTGGAACGCCGACACCACCCGGCTGCCGGCCGCGCTGCACCGCGACTTCATCAACATCGCCCTGACCAGCGCGCTCGCCAAGCCCGATGCCGTGACGATGCTCGGCTCGCCGGTCGATGAATCCCGGGTCGACGTGGACTCCTACCTGGTGGCGGGCATCGCCGACCACCTGTGCCCGTGGCAGTCCTGCTACCGCAGCACCCAGCTGCTGGGCGGCGACGTCCGGTTCGTGCTGTCCACCAGCGGGCACATCGCGTCCATGATCAACCCGCCGGACAACCCGAAGGCGCGGTTCCAGGTATCGCCCGCCGGGCAGCGGCCGGCCAACCCGCCCGACCCGCGCGACTGGCTGCGGACGGCCGAGACCGTCCAGGGCAGCTGGTGGCCGCACTACTCCTCCTGGCTCGCCGAGCGCAGCGGCGGCGAGAAGGACAGCCCGGAAACACTGGGCGACAAGGGATTCGAGCCGATCGAGCCCGCGCCCGGCCTGTACGTCCTCGACCGGTAGCCGACGGGCACCCGCCCGTGCGAGCCTGGCAGCAGGCCAGCGCCTGAGTATGTGACGCCCAGGGGAGGACAGCGACCGATGCCGATCAGCTTCCGCCGGAAGCCACCGCCGCAGACAGCTCGCAGCATCGTGGTCGACGGTCACCAGCTGCGCATCGATGTCCGGCCCGCAGCCGGCCAGCGTCCGCCGCTGCTGCTGGTCAACGGCATCGGCGCCAGCCTGGAACTGCTGCAGCCGTTCGTCGACGCGCTCGATCCAGCGATCGAGGTCATCCGGTTCGACGCTCCCGGGGTCGGCGGGTCGCCGCTGCCCGGCCTGCCTTACCGCTTCACCGGCCTGTGCCGGCTGATGGCGCACCTGCTGTCGGCGCTCGGCCACGACGAGGCCGACGTGCTCGGCATCTCCTGGGGCGGCGGGGTCGCGCAGCACTTCGCCACGTTCCAGCGGCAGCGCTGCCGGCGCCTGGTGCTGGTCGCCACGGCGACTGGCTCACTGATGGTGCCGGCCAGGCCGTCCGTGCTGGCCCGGATGGTCACGCCGCGCCGTTACCTGGACCGCGGATACCTGCGGGAGAACGCCGCCGACCTCTACGGCGGCTCGGCGCGCAGCCAGCCGGACCGCGTCAGCGCGCTGATGCACGCCGACAGCCGGGTCGGCCCGGCGCTGGGCTATGTGTACCAGCTCGCCGCCGGGGCGGGCTGGACGAGCCTGCCGTTCCTGCCGCTGATCCGCCAGCCCACGCTGATCATGTCCGGCGACGACGACCCGCTGATCCCGCTGGCCAACGCCCGGCTGATGCACTCCCTGATCCCCCACTCGCAGCTGCACGTGTACCACGGCGGGCACCTGGGCCTGGCCACTGAGGCGGCCGAGCTCGCACCGGTGGTCGGCCGGTTCCTGGCGGCCGACCTGCCAGCCGCCGGCGCCGCGGCGCAGGACGGCGAGCTGGCCTAGCCGGTCCCGCACTCCCGAGGAGGACGTGAGATGACGAACGCCGCCGATGCCGACTTCTACCAGCTCGAGCAGCTGCTCGACGACGCGGGCCGCGACGCCGTGGCGCGCACCCGGGAGTTCATGACCAAGGAGGTCGGGCCGGTCATCAACCGGTACTGGACCCGGGAGGAATTCCCGCACGACCTGATCCCGGGCTTCGCCCGGCTCGGGATCGCCGGCGTGGCGTACACCGGCTACGGCTGCCCCGGCGGCGGCCCGCTGCTGGACGGGATGATCGCGATGGAGCTGGCCCGGACCGACCCGTCCTTCTCCACCTTCAGCGGGGTGCACAGCGGCCTCGCGATGGGGTCGATCTACCTGTGCGGGTCGGAGGAGCAGAAACAGCGCTGGCTGCCGCCGATGGCCCGGCTGGAGAAGATCGGCGCGTTCGGGCTGACCGAGCCAGAGGTCGGGTCCGGCGTCGCGGGCGGGCTGACCACCACCGCCCGCCGCGACGGCGACGCGTGGATCCTCGACGGGCAGAAAAAGTGGATCGGGAACGCCACGTTCGCCGACTACATCATCATCTGGGCACGCGACATCGAAGACGGCCAGGTCAAGGGGTTCGTGGTGGAGAAGGGCACGCC
>DATIXO010000143.1:0-2113 GCA_035518495.1 Streptosporangiaceae bacterium | reverse complement strand
GGGCGCCCTGGTCGCCGGGGTGTTCGGGCTGATCGGCTGCGGGGCGATGATGGCGATCGGCCGCCGCAACCGTTCCAACCTGGCCGCCGACGGTGCGACCGGGATCCCGTGGGTGCTGGCCGGACTGACGCTGATCGCCCTATCTTCGGGCATCGTCGGCGTCTTCATGTGAGGCCCGTGATGTTCCTCACCCGGGCCGAGCGCCGCCGCGTCCGCAGACGCCGCAGGCTGTTCCTGTTCTTCGCCCTTCTGATCGCGCTCGTCGCGATCGCGTCCGCCCTGGACCACCCCCACGCTCATCCTGGCCATCGAAGCCACAGCCGGGGCCAGGCAACGTCGGTTCCGAGGCACCCCCCATCCGCCAAGGCAGCCAAACAGCTAGCGACACCTGAATCCCTGGGCTCTGCCACCGGAACAGACCTGCGCTGGGTCGATTTCCACGGGATCCAGCTACCCACATCGACTGCGGCTGGTCCCCATTACACGCGCGGCGGGCTGGCCTGGGGATTCGCCGACACCGCGGAGGGGGCGCTGCTGGCGGCCGTCAACATCGCCGTCCGTACCGCCGCGCAATGGGGACCGGACATCTACCAGCCCACGATCCACCATCAGGTGACTGGCCCCGACGCCGCGACGCTGCTCAAAGCCGATGCCAGCGGCTATACGGCGCTGCGGGTTGCCGCCCACGTCCCTCCCGGACAGCCGACCGGGCGCGGATACGCCGTTGAGGGCGGCTTCCGGTTCGTGGCCTATACCCCGGCCGACGCCACGGTGGACATCGTCACCGAGGGCCCCGGTAGTGGTGGGACGACGGTGAGGACAGCCACCCGGGTCGAGGTCGTCTGGTTGCGCGGCGACTGGCGGGTGCTGGCCCCGCCCGGCGGGGACTGGGCCAACTCGGCCACCGCCATCTCTTCACTGACCGGCTACACGACCTTCCCGAACGAGGGGTGAGCCATGCCTTGTAATACCTTGATCGAACCGGCCTGCCGGGTGGCAGGAAATGTGATCCGGTCGGTGACCACGAGCGCGGCCGGGGATGTGCTCGGCGGGATCGCGCAGGCGATCAGCGCCGGCGTCCGGTGGATCGTCGAAAACACGGCCACCTGGTGGCTACGCATCCCCTCCCCGGACCTGGCCGCCGAGCCAGCGGTGACCCGCATCCAGCAGTGGCTGCTCCCGATCACCGTCGCGGTGGCGATCGGCGGAGTGATCGCGGCCGGGGCACGGATGGCACTCACCAGGCGCGCCAACCCGCTGATCGACGTCACTAGCGGGCTGCTCACGGTCGCCGCCGCGAGCACGCTGGGAGTCGCGGCCATGACGCTGCTGCTCAAGGCCGGGGATGCGTGGTCGGCGTGGGTGCTGCAGGTCTCCACCGGCGGGCACTTCACCCAGCGGCTCATCCTGGCCCTGGACCTGGGCGGCGGCGCCGCCGCGGCGGTAGTGCTGATCTGCGGCACGATCGCGATCGTCCTGTCGCTCGTGCAGGCAGTCTTGATGCTGTTCCGCCAGGCCGCCTTGATCATCTTGGCCGGAGTACTGCCGCTAGCGGCGGCGGGATCGGTAGCACCGATGACCCGAACCTGGATCCGCAAGGTCACCGCGTGGTCGCTGGCGCTGATCTGCTACAAGCCGGCCGCTGCCGCGGTGTATGCGGTGGCATTCACGATGATCGGGACCGGTGGTAGCCCGCGGACCGTCCTGATGGGGTTCGTGATGCTGGCCATGTCGGTGGTCATGCTGCCCGCCCTGATGAAGTTCTTCACCTGGACCACCGGCGCCATCGCGGGATCCGGTGGCGGCGGCCAGTTCCTCGGCGCCGCCACGGTCGGCGCGATCGCCGTAGGCGCTATGCGCTACGGCCCGGGCGCAGGCGCGACGGCGGCGCAAGGCCACGCCTCCTACATCAGCTCGCAGATGAGTCCGCCTCCTGGCGGCGAATCCGACGGCCCAACTGGTGGTCCACCGCCCGGACCCGGGCCGGATAATCCGGGCGGCCCGAGCGGGGCTGGCCCAGCGACCGGCGGTTCATCCGGCGGCCCACCACACCCAGGCCCGGCCACCGGCACTAGGCCCCCGGCTGGGACAGGAGCGATGCCAGCCGGTGCGG
>DATIXO010000142.1:0-3309 GCA_035518495.1 Streptosporangiaceae bacterium | reverse complement strand
ACCGCACGGGCCGGCAGGCGTTCGTCCCGCTACTACTAGGGCGTGTCTCGTAGGGGTGCCGGTAACAACGGACCCGTCAGCACCGCTACGGCGTCCAGTTTCCTGAACGCGGCTGGCGCGATGGGCGGGTGGCGATCAGCGAGCGGATCGAGGCGGGCAGACGGGAGCGGCGGGTCCTGGCGCGGGCCTCCCGGGCCGCGTGGCAGCGGATCGACGCGCTCCCGCAAGCCCCCTGAACAGCGCAAACCGTCCCAGCAGCCAAGGAAGGAGACCCCGGGGCCCGTGGAACCCCCGGCCACCCGGCCCGCCAGCCGGGCCACCGTCACACCCCGGGCCTAAAATCCAGGTCCAGTAACAGGCCAGCACGAAAGCCAGCGGCAGCCATCAGCCCCCATGAAAGATCAGGGTTAGGTCTAGTGGCAATGCCACTCAGCCTAAGTTGATCTTGGTGTTGGGGCGTGTCGCTCCGTGGTGTCCTGGCAGGTGGCCGGCATGATCGCGGCTTATGGCAGACAATGGTGCGGTGACTGCGGGCGGCCGGCTGACGGACTGGGTGTCGCTGGGGGTGCTGGCCGCGTTCGTGCCCCGGGATGCGGTCGATGACGCGGTCGCGGCGGCCGGGAAGCAGGCGAGGCGCTCAGACGGCAAGCTCCCGCCGCACGTGATGGTCTACTTCGTCATGGCGCTGGCGCTGTTCGCCGAGGATGACTATGAGGAAGTCGCGGCCCGGCTGACCGAGACGCTGACGGCGTGGGGCTGCTGGGATGATTCGTGGAGCGTGCCGGCCTCGGGCGGGATCACGCAGGCCCGCCAGCGGCTGGGGTATGAGCCCATGAAAGAGCTGTTCGCCGGGGTGGCGGCGCCTGTGGCGGAGGAGCTGACCGCCGGGGCGTTCCTCGGGCCGTGGCGGCTGATGGCGATCGACGGGTTCGAATGGGACGCCCCCGATACCAAAGAGAACGCGGCCGCGTTCGGGTTCGCCGGCGCCGGGGCTGATGACGCGGGCCGGCCGGCGTACCCGAAGGTGCGGGTGGTGACGGTCAGCGAGTGCGCCTCGCACGCGGTCGTCGATGCGGCGATGGGCGCGGTGGCGGGCAAGGGCGCCGGGGAGCAGGCGCTGGCCCGCAAGCTCTACCGGCGGCTGGACGAGGACTGGATGCTGATCGCGGACCGGAACTTCTTTAACTGGGCGGACTGGTGCACGGCCGCCGAGTCCGGCGCGCAGCTGCTGTGGCGGGTCAAGGCCAGCCTGACGCTGCCGGTCCTGGACCTGCTGCCGGACGGATCGTATTCGTCGGTGCTGGTGAACCCGAAGATCCGCGGCAAGGCCCGGCAGGCGCTCATCGAGGCGGCCCGCGCCGGGCAGGACCTGGATGAGGACCAGGCCCGCTATGTGCGGGTGGTCGAGTACGAGGTCCCCGACCGGGACGGGGACGGGAAAGGGGAGGTGATCGCCCTGGTCACCACGATCACCGAGATGACCGCGGCGCCGGCGCCGCTGCTCGCGGAGGCGTACGCCCAGCGCTGGGAGCATGAAGTCGGCCACCGCTGGCACCGGTCAAGCTGCGCTGCTTTCTCATGGTTGCGCTCTTTCGTTGTGGCCGGTTTCTGTTTCGTGGGGTGCCCAGCGGGCGCGGGTGTAGAAGCCGGGCGGGCGTGCCCTGTGTTCGCGTAGCTGCCGTATCTGCTGGTCGTCCGCAGTGATGATCCAGTTTTTGCTTGCGGGGGTGTGGCGGGCGGTGATCCAGCCGCGGTAGATCCAGTTGTAGATGGTGGCGGTGGGCATGGCCAGCTCGGCAGCCAGTCCGGTGACTGACCATTGGCCGGGCGCCAGGCTGGTGAGCACGGCGGGCCTTCCCTTGGCCTGGCTGCGGATGCCGCGCTGGGTGATCAGGGTGCGGATCTGCTCGCCAGTGAACCGGCTGGTCCGCTTGGGCGGGCGGAATCCCCCGGCGTTGAGGGCGTCGGCGATCTGCTGGTTGTTACGGCCCGCGGCGGCGAGCCCGGTGACGCGGGCGAGGAGGGCGGGGTAGTAGGACAGCTGGTCCAGGCGGGCGACGGGGCGGACGGCCTGCCCGGTGCTCTGGTGGCCGCCGGCCCAGGTGATGGTGACGTCGACCAGTTCGCTGTCCCCGGCGACGGTGGCGGTGATGTCCTCGATGAGGATCCGCAGCAGTTCCTTGCGGTCCGCCTGGCTGGTGGACGGAGCGTTCCAGACTTGCGGGAGATCAGCGGCCAGGGCCTGGATCGCGGCGCGTTCGGCTGCGCTGAGGGTCTTGGGCTGTTCCTCGGTGAACCGCTGGTAGTCCGCTTCCAGCCGGCTCGCTTCGGCGAGCGCGGCTTCCCAGCTGGCTTCCAGCTGCCGGACGACGAGGCGGTTCTCCGGCTCGGCGAGCTGGTACTGGCGCCGGGCCCGGTCGGAGGCGTAGCGGGCGCGCTCGAGCCGCTGGCGCCACAGCTTGTCCAGCATGGCCCGCTCGTCCTCGGCCTGGGCAGCGGCGGCCATGGAGACTTCCAGCGCGGCCGGCGCCACCGCGTCCAGCACCTGGCCGGTGACGTAAGCGTCCAGGGCCGGGCCGGCGATGTGCTGGCACCGGCCGCCGGTCCCGTAGTTAGCCTGGTAGAAGGCGCACGTGTAGTTGTGCGGCAGGTGTGCGGCCCCTGATCCGCCGGGGTAGCGGACCGTCATGCGGTGGCCGCCGCAGCGGCCGCAGCGCAGCAGCCCGGACAGCAGCGCCGACCCGTCCCTGGGCGCGCCCGGCGTGGCCGCGGTCTGCCGGTTGGCGGCCATCCGGGCGATGTTCGCTGCGTACTCATCCTCGGTGATGTAGGCCGGCAGCCTGCCGGGCAGCAGGACCAGCCACTGGCTGCTGTCCATGACTACCCGGCCGGTGCTGGGCCGGCCGGGCACTTTGCGGCGCGGCCCGGCCTGGCGGCGGCCGTAGGCGTAGTACCCGGCGTAAACCGGGTTGTGCAACATGATCTGCAGCGTCTCCCGGGTCGGGCGCCGCCACTCCAGCTCTCCCTTGGCCGGCCCGGAATGGACGCGGACCGGCAGCTGGACCTGCTGGCCGGCCAGGTAGCGGAGCACTCCGTTGATGGTGCCCAGCCGGGCGAAGGTGCTGAAGACCAGCCGGACGACATGCTGCGCCTGCTCGTCGGGATCCAGGACGGCCTCGCCGGAGGGGCGGCGGACGTAGCCGATCGGCAGCGGGATGGCCAGCTCGCCGCGCTCGGCCTTGGCGAGCCTGCCCGACAGCATCCGCTGCCGGATCAGGTACAGCTCTGCCTCGCTCATCGTTCCCTTCA
>DATIXO010000141.1:0-5194 GCA_035518495.1 Streptosporangiaceae bacterium | reverse complement strand
CGGATCCGCTGGCGACTTCTCGGGCTGACTTGCTGCGGGCGCGCCTATCCGGGCATTACGTACTCCCCGGCAAGGAGTGCCGTCGTCTTCGGTGGATGCATCCGATAGGGGGCGGGCCGATGCCGAGCGGCGATGAGATCTGAGGCGTTCAGCGAGCGCCGTGGGCCGGGTTTCTGCGGGCTGGGAGAATGGACCTAGCGTCGAGTCTGGGCTTCGCAAGCGTCGATCCGCACGCTCTCGATACCACTGCAGGCCCGATCGATGACCTGCTGAAGGCCGCGCCGGAGCGCTCGCCGTGTAGCGGGGCGTGCACCCGGCTGTTCGTGGCTGGCGTTGCCCCGGGGCGAGTATGCTGGGTATTATGCCGGGCATGATGTCGGGCATGGTGGCGTCGTGAGTGTCCCGCACGTGCTGCTGGCGCTGCTGTCGGAGGGGCCGAAGTACGGGCTGCAGCTGCGTGAGGAGTTCGAGTCCGGGACCGGTGAGGTGTGGCCGCTGAACGTCGGCCAGGTGTACAAGACGCTGGGCCGACTGGAACGCGACGGGCTGGCCGAGTCCGACGGAACGGAGCAGGACGGGCCACAGAAGCGGTTCCGGATCACGGCCGACGGCCAGCAGGCGCTGGCCGGTTGGTTGCGCACGCCACCGGATCTAACCTCGCCGCCCCGCGATGAGCTGGTGATGAAGGTACAGGTGGCGGCGCGGGTGCCGGGCACCGATGCGCATGAGGTGATCCAGGCGCACCGTCTTTACCTGCTGGAGCTGATGCAGCAGTGGACGCGGCTGAAGGAGGGCGAAGCCCGCGATGACCTGAACCTGGCCCTGGTGGTGGATGCCGAGCTGTTCCGGCTGGACGCGGTGATCCGGTGGCTGGACGCCGCGGAAGTGCGGCTGGCGCGTGCCGCCGCCGAGCCTCCCCGGCCCGCTTCCGCGCCGGTTCCTGTTCCGCAGCTTCGCCGGCTGGGGGCCAAGCGATGAGCCGGCCGGAGGAGGGCGGGGGCGGCCACAGCGCGGTGAGCGTGCTGGAGTTGCGCGGCGTGTCGAAGACCTACGGGCAGGAGCCCGCTGCGGTGCACGCTCTCGCTAGGGTCGATCTGTCGGTCCGGGCCGGCGAGATGGTGGCGGTGATGGGGCCGAGCGGGTCGGGGAAGTCCACGCTGCTGACCATCGCCGGGAGCCTGGAGGATCCCACCAGCGGGGCAGTGCTGGTTTGCGGCATGGCGCTGGCGGGGATGCCGCGGGCCCGCAAGGCCCGGCTGCGGCGCCGGGTGATCGGGTATGTGTTCCAGGATTTCAACCTGCTGCCCGGACTGACCGCCGCCGAGAACGCCGCCCTGCCGCTGGAACTGGATGGCGTCGCGGTGCCGAAGGCGCGCGCCGCCGGGCTGGCCGCGCTGGAAGCGCTGGGCGTGGCCGACCGGGCGGCCCGGTTTCCCGATCAGCTGTCCGGTGGCGAGCGGCAGCGGGTAGCGATCGCCCGCGCCGTGGTGGGGAAGCACCGCAGGCTGCTGCTGGCCGACGAGCCGTCCGGCGCGCTGGACTCGGTGACCGCCGGCGAGGTAATGCGGCTGCTGCATGAGGCATGCCAGCGCGGCGTGGCTGCGGTAGTGGTGACCCACGACGCGCAGCTGGCCGCCTGGGCCGACCGGGTGGTGCTCCTGCGCGACGGCCGGATGACCGGCACGACGACCCGGCCGCCGGGCCCCGAATCCCTCCTCATGCCCGGGGAGACCCGGTGAGCACAGCCCTGCGCGACCTCCCCGACCTGGACGCGGGCGCGGGCAGCGGCGTCGTCGCCCGCCGGGCGGTGATCCGCTGGGCGGTGCGGCTGTTCCGCCGCGAATGGCGCCAGCAGCTACTCGTGCTCGGCATGCTCACCGTGGCGGTCGCGGCAACGATCTGGGGCGCCAGCGTGGTCACGAACGCGCAGCTCCCCAACCCTAACTACCCCACGTACGGCACCGCAGCCGCGAAGGCCACGCTGCCCGGCACCGACCCGAACCTCGCCGCCGACATCGCCGCCATCCAGCGCCGCTGGGGCCCGGCAGATCTCATCGAGAATCAGAACATCGCCACCGGCACCACGCAGTCCGTGCGGCTGCGTGCCGAGAGTCCGCACGGGCACTTCAACGCCCCGCTGCTCAGCCTGGTCAGCGGCGCATACCCGGCCGGGCCCGGCCAGATCGCGCTGACCAGCCAGGTGGCTTCCCTGTACGGCGCGCACGTGGGCGGCACCTGGCGGGCCGCCGGCACGACCTGGCGGGTGACCGGCATCGCGGCGGACCCGAGCAACCTGGCCGACGAGTTCGCCCTGGTTGCCCCAGGCCAGGTCAGGCACCCGAGCCAGGTGATCATGCTGCTCGGCGCGGCCGCGGCGCGGCTGGCGACCAGCGACGGCGACGTGACGCTGCCCGGTGTGCCGGCGGCGGCACTGGCCGTTCCCAATGAGCACGAGAGCGGCTTCCCGCAGGCCACGCTCATCCTGGTGGTGGAGGTACTCGGGCTGGCGTTCATCGGCCTGGTGTCGGTCGCCAGTTTCTCCGTGATGGCCCAGCGCAGGCTCCGCGCCCTCGGCATGCTCAGTGCGATCGGCGCGACCGAGCGCAATCTCCGGCTGGTCATGATCGCGGGCGGCCTGATGGTCGGCGTGGTGGCCGCGCTGGCCGGGGCGGCGGCCGGCCTCGCCGCCTGGTTCGCTTACGCGCCGACGCTGCAGCAGGACACCGGCCACGCGGTCGACGCGGCGAACCTGCCGTGGTGGGCGTTCGCTATCGGGGCCGGGTTCGCGGTCGCGACATCGGTGCTGGCTTCCCGCCGCCCCGCTCGGACCATGGCCGCGGTGCCGGTCGTGGCCGCGCTGTCCGGCCGCCCCGCGCCGCCGAGGGCGGTGCACCGCTCCGCCGTGCCGGGCGTCATCGTGTTCGCATTCGGCCTTTTCTGCCTGGCGTTCGCCGGGGGCCAAGCCGGGCCTCCGGGCGGGGGCAACGGGCCCAATCCGGGGGGCCTGCTGGTCCTGCTGGGCGGCCTGGTCGGCGTCATCGCCGGCATCATCATGCTCGCCCCGCTGGCCATCAGCGTGCTGGCCGCCGGCGCGCACTCGCGGCTGCCGGTCGCGATCCGGATCGCGCTACGTGACCTGGTCCGCTACCGGGCCCGGTCCGGTGCCGCGCTGGCGGCGATCACGTTCGCCGTGTTCCTGGCCACTGCGATCTGCCTCGTCGGCAGCGAGCGGACCGCCAACCCGCTCAACCCGGCCGGCCCCAACCTGTCCAGCAGCCAGCTCGTCGTCACCGCCGGGCGGAGCCCGGCCCCTGGCATGATGATGCCGCTCACCAGCGCCCAGGAGGCCAGCCTGGGCAGGCGGCTGAACAGCCTCGCCGCCAGCCTGCATGCGCGGCCCGCGGTGCCCCTGGAATTCGCCGCCGGGCTGAACCAGGCGGGTGCGCCGCCCCACAGTGAAGGCATCGGCCTGTACGTGGCCACCCCGCGGCTGCTCGCCACCTACGGGATCAAGGCCGGCCAGATCGATCCGCACACCGACATCCTCACCTCGCGGCCGGGGCTGGCAGGCCTGCCGCACATGGAGATGACCTGGCGTGGCAACGGAAGCGAGCCCGACAATAGCAGCGGGCCCGGCGGTAGCCACGGAACGTCCTGCACGCTGAGCAACGACTGCCTGGCCAACCCCGCGATCCAGACGGTCAGCAGCCTGCCCGGCGGCACGTCCGCGCCGAACACGGTGATCACCGAGTACGCGGTGCGCACCCACCACCTGCAGACCCACCTGTCCGGGTGGCTGATCCAGGCACCAGCCCCGCTCACCGCCACGCAGATCCGCGCCGCGCGGCGAGCCGTACTCGCCTACCAGGCGCCGCTCGAGACCGCCTCCGGCGGAACGGATTTCGGCGAGATCGCTGGCGTCGGCACGGCGCTCGGCATCGTGATCGCGCTCGGCGTGCTGGCCGCGTCCGTCGGCCTGATCCGCAGCGAGACCGCGCCGGACCTGCGCACCCTCACCGCGGCCGGCGCCAGCCCCACGACCCGGCGGACGATCACCGCGGCGACCGCCGCCACGCTGGGCCTGCTCGGCGCGGTACTCGGCATGGCCTTCGCCCTGGCCGCCAGCCTGGTCTGGGCCCACGCCAGCCTGTCCGCCCTGCTCGGCAACGTGCCACTGGCCGACGTGCTCATCCTGCTGGCCGGGCTGCCGCTGGTCGCTGCGGCCGGCGGCTGGCTGCTGGCCGGGCGTGAGCCGCCAGCGGTCGCCAGGCAGCCGATTGAATAAGTCAGCCCGCGGTCAACCCGCTGACCTATGCGGGACGTGGAGCGCTACTCACACGGTGCCCGCACATCCGGCAGCCAAACAGAGAGACGGTCGCTTGATCTCCCGAGCACCACTCTCCGAACCGCAGTAAAGCCAGAATAGATATTCTGAGCGTCCACATCAGGAAGCTCTACAGAACTAATGGGAATACCTATTCGGCGATCCGCGCGCTGCCGTGACGCTGATCCGCCCAAGATCACGAGATGCCGTCTGCCTCAAGGCAGGGAGTAAACATGCGGATCAGCGCATAAGCATGCGCTGAAGCAGCGCTCGCTCTTCGGCAGTGCGCGCCGGTCACGGCATCCGCAGGCTCAAGGCAGGGCGGGATCTGGGTGCCCGGACAGGAACCGATCCGCAGAGCCGTCGTCGATGAGGGAGTTATCAGCGAGCCATTGCACGGCCCGGCGCCTGGCCCGGGCATCCCGGAAGGCGTACCACGCTGGCAGCAGGTCCGGACGCTCCTCGTGGAGCTCGTCTTTGAACCGGCGGAAGGCCCCCTTGCCCTGGATCGCGCGTGCCAGCCTGCGCCCGGCACGTTCATCGGTTATCCCCTCGGCGAAGTCGGCCATGTCCTGGTACCAGACCCAGGACGGCAGTGGGTCGATGACGACCAGGTCCAGCTCGTCGGGGTCGACCGGCGTCTGGCCGTCGATGCCGGTGTCGGCCGTCCAGAACGCGATCTCTCCGGTGTCCGGGTTGATCAGCCAGTGGTGTTCGTAGTCGGTCTGGCCGGCCAGCGCGTTCGCGATCTCATCCAGATCGATGCTGCTCAGGTCCAGCACCCGGCCAGGATAAATCTCTCCCGCTGCCCGCACTCAAGGATTGGAACGCGCTGGCAGCGGCAGGAGCGGGCATGCGCTCTGCTGGCCT
>DATIXO010000140.1:0-3567 GCA_035518495.1 Streptosporangiaceae bacterium | reverse complement strand
ACCCACTGCCGGCACAGCGCGATGCCCTCGGTGACGTGCTGGAGGGCAACCTCCATCTCGTTCCGCTCGTAGGCGAGCTCGCCCAGGCTGACGTACGCGGGCCCTGCGGCCGCCGGAGGCGGCCGACCGGGCGCCACGGTGACCTCCAGAGCCTGCTGGCAGGTCTGGACCGCCGCGTCCAGGCGCCCCCGGGCCCGCTGGACCTGGCCGAGCTCATACATGCACGATGCGGCCACCGCGAGCAGGCCGGCCGCATGCCACTCAGCGATGCCGTTCACCATGGCGCGCTCGGCCTCCGCAAGCCGGCCGCCGAACCACGCCGCTATGGCCAGCTGCCACCGAGCGGTCGAGTCCAGCAGCTGCTCATCCTCGCCGATCCCGGCCAGGGCTTGTGAGGCGAACGCAGCCGTACCCTCGGCGTCACCGCGCAGCTGGGCCAGATAACTGCGATCGAGCGCGATATACGCAGGGACATTCACCAGCATGCTGGCGGCCCTGCCGACGGTGGGCTCGAACGGCTCATCGGCCGCGTCCGCGGCCGCGCGTTCGGCCGCGTCGAGCAGCGCATCCACTGCGTCAAGACGGCCGCTGGTGGCCGCCAGAAGCGCCTGCGCCAGCAGCAGCCGGGGGCGGGACTGGATCAATTCAGCGGGGAACGCCGAAACCCACCGCTTTATCGTCGCCCCTTCGCCGCGCACGTTGTAAACCATGTCAAAGTCCTGCTCGATCAGCCGGGCGGCCCAGGTGAGCTCACCTGCGGCCACCGCGTGCCGGATCGCGTCATCGGTCAGCCCGTGCTCGTCGCACCAGGCCGCGGCGTTCCGGTGCAACGCCGGGATCCGCTCCGGCTGTTGCTGCTGCAGGCGGACCCGGAGCAGGTCGGCAAACAGGTGGTGGTAGCGCCACCAGCCGCGCACCTCATCAAGCGGCACCAGGAACAGCCCGGCCTGCTCCACCTGTTCCAGCAGCTTCTGGCCGCCGGGGCGGCCGGTGACCGCATCGCACAGCGGGCCGCTGAGCCGTTCCAGCACCGAAGTCTCCAGCACGAAGTCGCGCACCTGCTCACTCTGCCGCTCCAGCACCTCTTCAGCCAGGAAGTCCAGGACGTAGCGGTGGCTGCCGGTGAACTCTGCTACGAACCTGGCGGCATCGGGCTGCCCGCGCAGTGACAAGGCCGCCAGCTGCAGCCCGGCGGCCCACCCCTCGGTGCGGGCGGCCAGCGCCGTCACCGCCGTTTCCGGCAGGGCCACGCCGGATACGGCCGCCCCCTGCTGCAGCAGCGCCGCCGCCTCGGCCGCGGTGAATCGCAGTTCCACGGCGCGCAGCTCGGCCAGCTGCCCGCCGCCCCGCAGCCGGGCCAGCGCCAGCGGCGGGTCGCTGCGGCTGGCCAGCACCAGATGGAGCCCCGGCGGCCGGTGCTCGAGCAAGAACCCGAGCGAGGCGTGCACCGTCTCGGAGTCGATCAGGTGGTAGTCGTCGAGCACCAGCAGCGCCTGGTCCGCATCCGGCGCGGCGGCCAGTTCGTTGATCAGCGCGGTCACCAGTCCCTCGTACGACGAAGGCGCGGGCGGGCCGAGCAGCGGGCCCACCCGTTCGGCGAGCCCCGGCCTCACCTGGTCCAGCGCGGCCACACCATGGCGCCAGAACCGCGCCGGGTCGTTATCGCCGGCGTCTAGCGACAGCCATGCCACCGGAGGCTCGCTGTGCCGGGCCCAGTCAGCTAGCAGGATCGTCTTGCCGTACCCCGCCGGGGCGCAGACCAGCATCAGCCCGCGCGCCAGGCCCTCGCCGAGGCGTTCCGCCAGCCGCGGGCGCGGTACCAGGTCCGGGGGCGGCCTGGGCACATGCAGCTTGGTGGCCAGCAAGACATCTCGCTCGGAGGCCACCTCCGATGGCGCCGCGACGGGCGGCTCAGCCATATCCCCCACCCTGCCCGGTATTCCCGCCGGTAACCGCGCACGACGAGCGCGAATGCGACGGCACTTCGGTGCCCTCGCCGCTGCGGAAGATTCCACCTGCATGTCCACTTTCGCGTGACGCTCTGCGTACTGGGCCTTCGTTACCTTCGGCTCACAGAGCTGACCGGCGTCGATGACAGCAGCGCCAGCGGCAAGTCCTATCGGTAAGGAGGCCTCACATGAAGCAGGTCCAGAGGGCCAGGCGTCATCGCCGATCGGCCGGCGGGCGGCACGAGCCGCTGGCCGCCGACCCGCGCGACCCGGACATCGTGCACGCGCACCAGATCACCCGTCGCGGCAGCCGTCCCGGTGCCAGCCGGGTGCGGTCCGGCAGCCACAGCCCGACCGCGCCGGTCCCCGGCCGGTAGCGCGTCATGGCCAGCTCCCTGGCCCTGCTGACCACGCAGGCAAAGGCAATGGATGACCAGCTGCCGTGCCGCCGCGAGAACCCGCAGCTGTGGTTCTCGGACCTGCCGCCCGAGCTCGAGCTCGCCAAGGCATACTGCCGACCCTGCCCGATGCGCCGGGTCTGCCTGGCCGGCGCGGTCGAACGCCACGAACCGCACGGGGTCTGGGGCGGGGAGATCTTCTCCCGCGGCGCGATCATCCCGGAGAAAAGACCGCGCGGCCGGCCGCCCCGCAGGCTGCGGCCCGTTATCTGAGTTGACGCGCCCGGGGACCGTCTCACCTGAGGTGACCCACGAGACTCCGCTGAGCAGGCAGCCAAGGCGAATAGGGCGAAGCGGGTCGCCGCGGCTGGAAAACAGCAGGTGCAGGCCCGGCGGCCGGTGTGTTCCAGCAGGTATCCGAGGGAGGCGTGCACCGGGCTGGGAGCTGATCAGGTGATAGTCGTCCAGGACCGGCAGCATGACCTCGTCTGCGTCAGGCTGGGCGGCTACCTTGTTGATCAGGGCCGTCACCAGCGGCTCGAATGAGGGTGGCGCGGGAGCCCCCGAGCAGTAGGCCCAGCCGCTCGCTGATCCGCGGCCGCAGCCGGTCGAGCGCGGCCACCGCATGCCTCCAGAACCTGGCCGGGTCGTTGTCACCGACGTCCAGCGACAGCCACGCCACTGGATGCCGGCCGCGCCGGATCTACCCGGCCAGCAGGACAGTCTTGCCGTAACCAGTCGGCGCAGATCAGGACAAGCCCGCGTCCCCGGCCCTCGTCGAGCCGCTGCGCCAGCCGCGGGCGCGGTACAGATCCGGTCGCAACCCAGGCACGTTCAGCTTGGCGGCCAGCAGGACAGTGCGCACCGACGTTGCGGCTTCGGCTGCGGCCGGCTCACCCGTCGGGAATCTGCACGTTCGGCGCCTCCAGCGATCCTGCGTCACTGCCCGAACCATCCATTTAAGTAGTCAGCCGCCCGGGCTGAACTCTGGGCAGTTGCCCGGGCGGCACTACCGTGCCGGCGCCGTCGCGGAAAGATTCCACCTGCATGGGCACCTTCGGGTGACGCCGATCCCGGCTCGCGTTCGTAGCGTGCAGATCACACGGACTAGACCGAAGGGCGGTACATATGCCTGCACTCAGGCTCGGAGCCCGCACGACCGGCGCGCCGACTTCCATGAGCTGGCGGCCCGGATGCGTGCGGGCGTGAGCAGCACAGGG
>DATIXO010000139.1:0-6613 GCA_035518495.1 Streptosporangiaceae bacterium | reverse complement strand
GTTACTGATGAGTAGCAGATGCGCACGCACCGGGCACCAGCGCGTGCGCGGCAGGGAGGTGCACCATGTCCGCAGCGACTGATCAAGCAGGGACCACACCCGCCGGGGGCGGGACCTTGGCCGCCGGACTGACCAGCGACCAGGTCTGGCGTGCGCTCACCAAAGCGTCGTTCGCGGTCGTCAGCTACGTCACCCCAGCGGGGGAGCCACGATCGAGCGGTGTCGTCTATGCGGTCTCCGGCCGGCGGATGTATGTGGCCACGGCGGCCGACAGCTGGAAGGCCAGGCACATTGCGGCCAGCGGGCGGGTCGCGGTGACGGTGCCGGTGCGCCGGGGCGGGATCCTCGCGCTGCTGCTGCCCATCCCGCCGGCGACAGCCAGCTTCCACGCTTCGGCGATCGTGCACCCGGCCAGTTCGCTGGGGGAAGGCCCGCTCCCCCGGAAGCTGGAATCCCTGCTGCCGCCCGAGCGGCGCGCCGCGTGCCGCATCATCGAGATCCGGCCCGAGGGGCAGTTCCGGACCTACGGCCTCGGCGTCTCCCTGCGGCAGATGCGCAGCCCGGCGGTGGCCAGCGGACGTGTGTCGGCGGGCTGACCGGAGTGGCCCCGCGTAGGAGGCCGGAGGTTCCGTTTCGCCGCGAACCGTGGCGGGGCCCGCTGACGGCAGCGCGTCCCATCCCGGCTGGCCGGCAACCCATCGTGAGGGAAGGCGCCCCCAGCCATGATCGCGCGGCCGGTCCCCGGTCCGCGCTGGGGCGTGGATCGCCACGTAATCTGGGCTGATGAAAGCGGGAGGGGCCCTGGCGCTCACCGCGGATGCCCGGGAGGCGGCGAGGCGGGCCGTTACCGAGGCGCGGGCCTCGCTCGGCGGCCTGTCCCCCTCGTTCGCGGTGCTGTTCGCCTCTGCCCATTTCTTCGGCTCGGCGGAGGCCCTGGCCGCGGCGGTGGCCGAGGAGACCGGCCAGCTCCCGCTCATCGGCTGTGTGGCGGAGACGGTGGCCGGCGGGGCACGTGAGGTCGAGTCCGGGCCCGCGGTCTCGCTCTGGCTCGCGGCCGGCCTGGGCCCGGTCGAGACGTTCGCCATGGAGTTCGTCCGGACGCCCAGCGGGGGCGCCTACGGCGGCCACCGGTTCGACCGGGACCCGGCGGGCGCCCACCTGATGATCTGCGACCCATTCACGTTCCCGGCCAGTGACCTGCTCGCCCACCTGAACGCCCGCGTCCCCGGGGCGCTGGTGATGGGCGGGATGGCAAGCGGCGGGCTGCCGCAGCGGCAGAGCCGGCTGTTCCTCGACGGCCGGGTGCTCTCGGGGGGTGCCGTCGGCGCCCACCTGCCGCGGGCCGAAGTGCATCCCCTGGTGGCGCAGGGATGCCGCCCGGTGGGCGACCCGTACACCACCACCCGGGCCGACGGCAACCTGATCTTGGAGCTCGGCGGGCGCACGCCGGTGGCACGGCTGCAGGAGCTGGCCGCGGCGCTGCCCGCACCGGAGCGGGAGCTGCTCGCCCAGGGCGCGCAGCTGGGGATGGTCATCAACGAGTACCAGGCCGACCCGGGCCAGGGAGACTTCCTGATCCGCGGCATCGTCGGCGCCGACCGCGGGTCGGGGGCCATCGCGGTGGGCGAGCAGGTCGAGGTGGGCCAGACCGTGCAGTTCCACGTCCGGGACGCCCATACCGCGCACGAGGACCTGCGGAGCGCCCTGGAGCGGGAAGCCATCGCCCTCGGCGGCCGCCGGGCGGCCGGGGCACTGCTGTTCACCTGCAACGGCCGCGGGTCGCGGCTGTTCTCCGAGCCGGACCACGATGCTGGGCTGGTCACGAAGATGCTGGGCGAGATCCCGGTGGCCGGGTTCTCCTGCGCTGGCGAGTTCGGGCCGGTCGGCGGGCAGAACTTCCTGCACACCTTCACCGCGTCGATCGCGCTGTTCCCTCAAACGGCTGCCCAGACATGACGCAGGTGCCACCGGGCACCGGTCCGCCGGCCCGGCCGGGCCTTTCCCGGCGGCAGGTGCTCGGTATGGTTGCCTTGCGTTTCTCAAAGGCCGTCGCATGAGCCACAGTGGGAGCTATGAGGGGACGCGCCCCGGCCGGCGCAACGGATGAAATCCGGCGGATGCAGGACGGCGTGCGGGACTGGGCACGGCAGACTGCGAGCCATGCCGCCGGCGGGCCGGACACGGCATCGCCGCCCGTGCTGCTGTCGCTGCTGTGCGCGAGCGCGTTCTGCCCGCTGCTGACCGCCGGTGATGGTGCTGGTGCTGGTGCTGGTGCCGCGGTGCTTTCCTCGGTGGGCGGCGAGGCCCTGGCCGAGGCCGTCACGGGCGCACCAGCCCGGCTGCGCGAGCACGGCCAGGCACCACCCTCGCAGGACGATCTGGAGGCGGAGATCGCCCGGCAGATCCAGCAGGCGCTGGCGGCCGGGGGCCAGCATGCGGACGATCTGCGGGGCCAGATCGCGTCGGTGCTGAAGGAGATCGATGCGGGCGGGACCGCGCTGCGGGCAGCGATGGAGGAGGCCAGCGAACGGCCCCGCGCCGCAGTGATCGCCGCGATCAGCGCGCTCGGCTCCGGCTTCAGTGAGCTGGAGTTCCTGATCCCCGATGCCGCCAGGGCAGCCGGGGAGATCCAGGACCGCCTGGACACCGAAGGCACCAGCGCCTGGGCGATCATCGAGCAGAACCAGCGGCGGTCAGCGGACATCCGCCTGGTACGCGGGGACCTGGCGGCCCGCGCGGGCCGGGCCGGCACCGGCGGGCCATCCGCCGCGAATGCGGGTGACCAGGCCGCGCGCTGGCAGCGCGGATGCCCGTACCGGGGGCTGCTGCCCTACGGCGAGACCGACGCTGACGTGTTTTACGGGCGGGAACGGCTGGCCGCCGAGCTGGCAGGAAAGCTTGCCGTCAGGGTGACTCGCGGGGGGCTGGTCATCGTCACCGGGGCACCGGGGGCGGGCAAGTCGTCGCTGCTGCGCGCCGGGCTGGTGCCGATCCTGGCCCGCGGCCGCCTGATCCCGGGATCGGGCCGGTGGCCCCGGATCGTCATGACGCCGGCCGCCGACCCGCTCACCGAACTGGCCGCCCGGCTGGCGGCGCTCGGCGGCAGCGGCACCGCCGCGATCCGGGACGGGCTCGCCGGGCACCCGGGCCAGGCGCATCTGGCGGTCAGGTCGGCGGCCCTCGCCGCTGGCCGCCACGATGAGAAGCATCCGCCGGCCGGTGAGCGGCTGGCGCCCGATGACAAGCCGCCGCCCGATGGCAGCGTGGCGCGGCTGGTGCTGATCGTCGACCACTTCGAGCAGGTCTTCACCCTGGCTCCCGGCCCGGAAGCGGAGGCCACGCGGCAGGCGTTCATCACGGCGCTGTGCGCGGCTGCCACCAGCCCGGCTGGACCAGGCCACGAGCCGCCCGCGCTGGTGGTCATCGCGGTGCGCGGGGACTGCTGGGACCGGTGCGCCGCCTACCCGGAGCTGGTGGGCGCGCTGCAGGACGGTCAGCTCGTCGCTGGGCCCATGACCGAATCGGAGCTCCGGCTGGCGATCACCGGCCCGGCCGGCGCGGCGGGGCTGCACATCGAGCCCGCGCTGACCAGCACCATCGTTGGTGATCTGCGCGCGGTAGGCCACGGCGCGGAAGTGCTGCCGCTGCTATCCGAGGCCATGGCGCTCACCTGGGAGGGACGCGAAGGCGACGAGCTGACCAGCGACGGCTACCGCCGGGCCGGCGGGGTCAGCCACGCCGTGCAGACCGGAGCGGACAAGGTCTACGACGCCCTGCCCGCCCGGCAGCAGGTACTCGCCCGGACCATGGTCCGCAGCCTGACCGTGGCCAGCGGCGACGGCAGGCTCACCGGCCGCTCGCTCACCCAGGACGAGTTCTACGCCGCGATCCCGGCCGCCGACCATGCGCAGGCCGACGCCGCCCTGGAAGCGCTCGTCGCCGGGCGCCTGGTGGTCATCGATGGCGGCAGGGCCCGGATATCTCAGGACGTCCTGCTGCGGGCCTGGCCGAGGCTGCGCGGGTGGCTGGCAGAGGACCAGGCCAGCTCGGTCCTGCAGCCCCAGCCGGCCGACGCGGCCGGCGCCGAACATGCCGCCGTCCGCAGTGGCCGTCGGTGGCGCCGTGCCGTGGCCCTGCTGGCCGCGCTGGCGCTAGCCGCCACCACCGCGCTGGTCGTCGTGCTCCTGCAGCTCAACACCGCCGTCCACCAACGTGACCAGGCCATCTACAATCAGGCGGTCGCGGAAGCCCTCAGGTTCGGCACCAGCAACACACCGCTCGCAGCACAGCTCAACCTCGCCGCCTACCGCCTCCAGCCGAACCAGGATCAGGCCTCACGCCTGCTGAGCGCCGAAAACACCCCCCTGTCCTCCGCCCTGACCGTCGGCACCGGCGGGGTCGGCTCGGTGGCGTTCAGCCCTGCCGGCCACATGCTGGCCAGCGGTACCGACAACGGGACCATCCGGCTGTGGGGCATTGCCGATCCGGTCCACCCCGAGCCCCTCGCTAAGCCCCTGACCGTCGGCAGCGCCGTCTTCGCGGTCGCGTTCAGCCCCAATGGCCACACGCTGATCAGCGGCAACTACGACGGCACGATCCGGCTGTGGGACGTCGCCGATCCCCGGCACCCGGTGGTGATCCCGCAGACCCTGACCGCCGGCACCGGCGCCATCTACTCGGTGGCGTTCAGCCCCGATGGGCGCACGCTGGCCAGCGGCGACATCGACGGCACGGTCCGGCTGTGGGATGTCGCCAATCCGGCGCACCCCGTTCAGCTCGGCCTGCCCCTGATCGGCAGCAGCCCCGTGCTTTCGGTGGCGTTCAGCCCGGATGGGCGCACGCTGGCCAGCGGCGGCGATGGCGGCACGGTCCAGCTGTGGAATGTTGCCGATCCCACGAATCCCAAGCCGCTCGGGCGGCCTCTCGCCGGCGTCGGCGACGTCTTTTCGCTGGCGTTCAGCCCGGATGGGCGCACGCTGGCCAGCGGCGGCGATGGCGGCACGATCCGGCAGTGGGATGTCGCCGATCCGGCGCATCCCAAGCCGCTCGGGCGGCCTCTGGCGGTCGGCAGCGACATCGAGTCGGTGGCGTTCAGCCCCGATGGGGGCACGCTGGCCAGCGGCAACGGCGACGGTACCGTCCGGCTGTGGAACGTCGCCGATCCGGCACACCCCCGGCCGCTCGGCCGGCCCCTGGCCGCCGGCACCAACGCCGTGCTCTGGGTGGCGTTCAGCCCGGATGGGCGCACGCTGGCCAGCGGCAGCTATGACGGCGCGGTCCGGCTGTGGAGCCTCCCTCCGACCGTCCTGACCGGGAACGGCGCCGTCGGCTCGGTGGCGTTCAGCCCCAACGGGCAGACGATGGCCAGCGCCAGCGGTGGCACGTTCCAGCTGTGGGACGTGGCCGATCCGGCGCACCCCCGGCCGCTTGGCCTTCCGCTGTCCGCGGGCGCCGGTACCGTCGAGTCGGTGGCGTTCAGCCCGGACGGCCGCACACTGGCCAGCGGCACCAGCGGTGGCACGCTCCAGATGTGGGATGTCAGCGATCCGGCGTCTCCCCGGCTGCTCGGGCGGCCCCTGACCACCGGTGCGGTTGCCGTCGAGTCGGTGGCGTTCAGCCCGGATGGGCGCACGCTGGCCAGCGGCGGCAACGACGGCGCGGTCCGGCTGTGGGATGTCGCCGATCCGGCGCACCCGGGATCGCTCGGCCTGCCCCTGAGCACCGGCGCCAGCATCGTCTATTCGGTGGCGTTCAGCTCCCATGGCCACCTGCTGGCCAGCGGCGGCGACGACGGCGCGGTCCGGCTGTGGGATGTCGCCGATCCGGCGCACCCCCGGCCGCTCGGCCGCCCGCTGGCCGGCGGCGTCGGCGCCGTTGCCTCGGTGGCGTTCAGCCCCGATGGGCACACGGTGGCCAGCGGCAGCTACGACGGCGCGGTCCGGCTGTGGGATGTCGCCGATCCCGCCCGCGCCCGGCGGCTCGGCCGGCCCCTGCGCACCGGCGCCAACGTCATCTACTCGGTGGCGTTCAGCCCCGATGGCCACCTGCTGGCCAGCGGCGGCGACAACGGCATGATCCGGCTGTGGGATGCCGCCGATCCGGCGCACCCCCGGCCGGCCGGGCGGCCGCTGGCCGGTGGTGCCGGCGTCGTCTATTCGGTGGCGTTCGGCCGCGACGGGCACACGGTGGCCAGCGGCAGCTACGACGGCGCGGTCCAGCTATGGAACCTGAACGTCGGCTACGCCATCCAGCGGATCTGCGCCACGGCCGGAGGCCTCACGCCCCGGCAGTGGCACGCGTACATCCCCCAGCTGCCGTACCAGCCGTCCTGCGAGCGCTAGCCCAGCTGGCGCGGGCCGCGCGCTGCGTCCCGGCGCTCCATGTCCCTGCACCCCGGATCCCGGCACCCCCGGATCCGGCACCCCCGGGTGGCAGCGGGCCCGCAGGCGTCAGCGGGCGAGGATGGGTCTACTGGTCGGGGATCCAGCTGCCGTGGAAGCCGAGCGGGATCCGGGCGGGCAGGTGGACGCGGGCGACTGGTTCGGCGGTGAAGTCCTGGGCGGCGAGGATGACCAGGTCGGCCGCGCCGCGGCCGGGGTTGTGGACGAAGGTC
>DATIXO010000138.1:0-16759 GCA_035518495.1 Streptosporangiaceae bacterium | reverse complement strand
ACCGCGGCGATCACCCGGCGCATGATCTTCCCGGACCGGGTCTTGGGCATGTCCGGCACGATCCACACGTGCTTCGGCCGCGCGATCTTGCCGATCTCGGTCTCGATCGCCTTGGTGACCTTGCCGGCCATCTCGTCGCTGGCGACGTAGCCGGGCTTGAGCGAGACGTAAATCTCGACCGCCCGGCCGCGGATGTCGTCCATCACCGGGACCGCCGCCGCCTCCGCGACCTCCGGCACGGTCAGCGCCGCGGACTCGATCTCCTTGGTGCCCAGCCGGTGCCCGGCCACGTTGATCACGTCGTCGACGCGGCCGAGGATCCGGTAGTACCCGTCGGGTGCCCGGACCGCGCCGTCGCCGGCGAAGTAGGGCCAGTCGTGCCAGTCCTTGCTGTCCGGGTCCTTGTTGTACTTCTTGTAGTAGACGTCGATGAACCGCTCGGGCTGGCCCCAGATCGTCTGCATGATGCCCGGCCAGGGGTTGCGGATGCAGATGTTGCCGGCCTTGCCGTCGGGTACCTCGTTCCCCTCCTCGTCGTAGATGGCCGGGTAGATGCCGATCACCGCCGGGCCGCAGCTGCCCGGCTTCATGGGCTTGAGGGCCGGCAGCGAGCTGCCGAGGAAGCCCCCGGTCTCGGTCTGCCACCAGGTGTCCACGATGACCGCCTCGCGCTTGCCCACGAACTCGTGGTACCAGCGCCAGACCTCGGGCTCGATCGGCTCGCCGACCGTGGTCATGTGCTTGAAGTGGTAGTTGTACTTGGCCGGCTCCTCCGGGCCGACCTTGCGCAGCATCCGGATGGCGGTGGGCGAGGTGTGGAAGATGTTCACGCCCAGCCGCTCGGCGATCCGCCACGGCCGCCCGGCGTCGGGGTAGTTGGGCGTCCCCTCGTAGATCACGCTGGTCGTGCCGAGCGACAGCGGCCCGTAGACGATGTAGGAATGGCCGGTGATCCACCCGATGTCGGCCATGCACCAGTAGGTGTCGTCGGGGTGGATGTCCTGGTAGTACTTGGACGTCCCGGCCACGTACGACAGGTAGCCGCCGATGCTGTGCTGCGCGCCCTTGGGCCGGCCCGTGGTGCCGGAGGTGTACATGAGAAACAGCGAGTCGGTGGACGACAGGGAGACCGGCTCCACCAGCTGGCCGCGGTAGCCGCCGAGCACCTCGTCGACGAAGAAGTCCCGGCCCTCGGTCATCGGCGTCTGCGAGCCGTACTGGCCGGGATGGCGCCGCCACACCAGCACCTTGTCGACCTCCTGGCCCTGCTCGCGCGCCTCGGCCAGCGCCTCGTCGGCCTTCACCTTGTGGTCGACGAGATCGCCGCTGCGGTAGTAGCTGTCCATGGTGATCAGCACCCGGCTGCCCGAGTCGGCGATCCTGGTGCCGCAGGCGTTGCCGCTGAAGCCGCCGAACACCTGCGAGTGGATGACGCCAAGCCGGGCGCAGGCGAGCATCGTCACCGGCAGCTCGGGGACCATCGGCATGTGCAGCGTCACCCGGTCGCCGGCCTTGAGCCCGCAGAAGTCCCGCAGCAGCGCCGCGAACTCGTTCACCCGCCGGTACAGGTCGCGGTAGGTGACGGCGACGTGCTCCGCCGACTCCGGCTCCGGCACCCAGATCAGGGCCGCCTTGTTGCCATGGGCGGCCACGTGCCGGTCCACGCAGTTGTAGGAGGCGTTCAGCCTGCCGCCGACAAACCACTTCCAGTACGGCGCGTCACTGGTGTCCAGGACCGTGTCCCACTTCTTGTCCCAGTCCAGCAGGTCCGCGTACTCGGTGAAGCAGTCCGGGAAGTTCTCCTCGGCGAACCGGTCGAAGATGGCGGGATCGGCCGCGTTCGCCTGGGCGATGAACGGCTCCGGGGGATAGATGTACTCCTCCTCGCGCCAGTGCACCGCTATCTGGGCCTCGGAGACCTGACTTTCGGTCATTACTCGTCCTCCTGCTGGAAGATGACTGATAGGAGTGAACGGGACCGGGCACGCTCGCGGCTGTCGCGGCCGGGGCAGGCGGCCGCCGGGCCGGGATCGGTGCGGGCGGGGGATTGCCGGTACCAGATGAGATAGCCGCGGTTCGGGCTGCCGGGCGTGGCCAGCCGGTGACGGCTGGCCGGGCGGTGCGGCCAGGTCATCCTCGCCGCCAGGCTGTTCTCCCACCGGGGCGTGACGTAGCCAGCCGTGACCACCATGCCAGCGACCCGGGCCAGTCCCGCCCCGCCCCTGGATCGCTGGGTGAGACCAGGAGCGTCATGCTGCCCTCGCACCCGCCGGGAGACGCTCAATCGTACCGCTCTGGGACAGCTGGGACCAGGGTCGCCCTGTCTGCCTGGCTGGGCGGGAGGCCCGCCGGGGCGGGTGGCGGCGGGCAGCGCTGGCCGGAGACGGTTGACATCGCGGCGATCGGCGGTAAGTTGCTGCGGAGTCCAGCACGGGACACCCGCTGGGCAGGGGGTTCAAGGCCCGGGCAGGGCCCGGCGACCAGTAGACAACGGAGAGCCGCGCTCGTTGCCGACGGGACGGTCTCCGGTCCGAAGGGATGACCGGGCCCTGTCCCGCAGGATGCGTCTTGCGGAGCTATGCGCAAGGTAAAAAGGCTGTCCCCGCTTGTGTGCCACCCGCCGCCCGGGAGCCGCCCGGGCCGGCGGGCGGGGTACCCTGCTTGACGTCCATGCGGGAAGTGCCGGGCCGAAGGCCCGGGCATGCGGAGGCGGGAGCACGTGACCAGTTCGCCCGGCGCCACGGCCGGCCAAGTGGGCCCGGTGGCCGTGATCGTCCCCACCTACAACGAGCGCGACAACATCGAGATCATCGCGAGCCGCGTCCGCAGCGCGGTGCCCGATGCGCACGTGCTGGTGGTGGACGACAACAGCCCGGATGGCACCGGCGAGATAGCCGACAAGCTGGCCAGCGAGGACTCCCACATACACGTCCTGCACCGGCCGGGCAAGGCGGGCCTGGGCGCGGCGTACATCGCCGGTTTCCGCTGGGCGCTGGAGCACGGCTATGGCGCGATGGCGGAGATGGACGCGGACGGCTCGCACCAGCCGGAGGAGCTGCCCAGGCTGCTGGCGGCGCTGGACAGCGCCGACCTCGTGCTCGGGTCACGGTATGTGCCCGGCGGGGCCGTGCTGAACTGGGCCAGGTCGCGCGAGCTGCTGTCCCGGGCCGGCAACGGCTACGCCCGGCTGATGCTGGGCTTCAAGCTCAGGGACGCGACCGGCGGCTACCGGGTCTTCCGCGCCGCCACGTTGCGCCGCATCGGCCTGGACGAGGTGAGCTCCCAGGGCTACTGCTTCCAGATCGACCTGGCGCGGCGGACCATCCTGGCCGGCCTGACGGTCACCGAGGTCCCGATCACCTTCGTGGAGCGCGAGCGCGGCACCAGCAAGATGAGCAGGACGATCGTGGCCGAGGCATTCTGGCGGGTCGCCCTGTGGGGGGCCGGCCGCCTGCGGCCCGGCCGGCCAGGCGGGCCAGCCGGGGGCGGGAGCTAAGCGCTCTTGCGCTGCCGCGCCCGCGGATCCTTGGCCTCGGCCTCGTCCAGGCCGCGGTCCCCCCTGATCAGCGCGAGCCGCTCGGCGAGCACCTGCTCCAGGTCGGCGATCGACCGCCGCTCACGCAGCATGTCCCAGTGGCTGCGGGGCGGCTTGGCCTTCTTCGGGCTGGGCTGGTCACCGGCGGCGGTCAGGGCGACCGCGCCGCAGACCCGGCACTCCCAGGTGGCGGGAACTTCTGCTTCAGCGGCGAACGGCACGGTAAAGTGGTGGCCCTTGGGGCAGTCGAAGGCGATCTCCTGGCGTGGCGCCAGATCCGTGTTCCGGTCGTTCTCGTAGCTCGTCGCCCCGAGCCGGGTGCCGCGAAGTGCGCGTTCGGCCATATGGCATTGCCTCCCAGGCGCTCAGCCTTCCACGTCGTTAACGCTGAGTACCCGGACAAGATTCCCGCTGTGCCCCCGTTCCAACCCAGCCCGGCCGACCCTGTTCGATTGGCCGGCCGGCCCGCCGCGGGGCTGGTTAGCCGGCCACCCGGGGATGCCACTGGCCGCGGCTGACCAGCACGTCACGCAGTGCCACGGTGTGGTCGGTCATGATCCCGTCCACCCCGAGATCCAGCAGCGCCTCCATGGTGGGGCGGTCGTTCACCGTCCACACGTGCACCTGGAGCCCCAGCCGGTGGGCGCGGCCGATGAAGGACGGCGTCGCCACCGGCACGGGCACCTGCACGCACCGCACACCGGACCCGGCCAGCCGCTCGGCCAGCGGCCTGGGCAGCCGGGCGGCCGCCGCACCCGGCCGGCGCGCGGACGCGGCCACCGGGCCCGCGGCCGGCTGCGGCGCGGAGTGCTGGCGGTGCGGGCCGCGTGAGCCGCGGGGGGCGGGCGGCCCGGCGAACCTGACCATCGCGGTTCCCAGCGGGGAGGCGGCCATGCACACCGGGCGGCCGAGCGCCCGCCTGGTGGCCCGGAGCCTGCTGGCGGAGAAGGATGCCACGCAGACCCGGTCCCACGCGTTGGTCCGCCGCAGCACCGCCGCCAGCGGCGCGATCGCCGGCGCGTCCTTCACGTCGATGTTGAACCGCACGTCCGGCCAGGCCGCCAGCAGATCCTCCATCACCGGGATCGGCTCGGTGCCGCCGATCCGGGCACCCGCGATCTGTTTGAACGCCATCCGGGAGATCCGCCCTGGCCGGCCGGTGACGCGGTCCAGCGTGCGGTCGTGGAAGGCGAGGAGCACCCCGTCCGCCGTCGCCTGCGCGTCGGTCTCCAGGTATTCGTAGCCGAGCCCGACGGCCTGCTCGAACGCGCGCCAGGAGTTCTCCGGGGCGTGAGCCGCCCCGCCCCGGTGGGCGAAAGCCAGCGGGCGCGGGTGGTCGAGGAACATCGTCGGCATGGCTGCGATTATGCGTGATGGCTGTGACCAGCGTGAAAACGGCAAGAGCCGGCGCGGCGAACGGCGGGGGCCGGCTGGTGGTCCGTCAGCGGGTCACGAACGCGGCTCCGGCACGGGCGGCCGCGGCGCGGCACCGGCCGCGGCCAGGGCCGGCTCGATGTAGGCGCGGGTGATATGACGCTCCACGATGAACGTCATCACCGGGATCGTGCCGGCGAGAAGCACCGACACCGTCGGCCACGGGCGCAGCCGGAGCCTGCGGGTCAGCGGGAACGCGACCAGCAGGTAGACGATGTACAGCGCACCGTGGATGGTCCCGACCACGTTCACGGCCGCCTCGTCGTGCACGAATATCTGCATGATCGCCAGGACACACAGGACGATCAGCACCACGCCGGTTATGTATGCCATCACCCGGTACAGGGCGGCGTTGAGGCGCACCTGCCGGACCTCCTTCACGTGCTCATCGGGCCGTGGTCACTACCGGAGCCCGTGCCACCTGCCATGACCTTTCACTTCCCTGGTGAGGCGGGCCAGGTAGGCGTTGTAGGCGGCGAGCTCCCCGTCGTCGTCATCGCCGGGCCCGCCAGCGTCACCGGCCTCACCCGTCCTCCGCGGCCCGCCCGGCGGGGGAACGGGTATCCCCCCGGGCAGCCCGACCGCGTCCGTCGGCTCGGCCTCGGCCGGTGGGTGGACCTCGTCCCGGATCGTCTTCGCCCAGAAGACCACTGCGAAGATCGCGAACAGCGGCCACTCGAAGGTGTACGCCCAGCTGAGCGCGTTTCCATCCTCTGCCCGGTGCAGCTGCCAGTTGCCGAGCCAGAGCATCCCGAAGACGCTGACGATCACGAGCAGGTGCCAGCCCAGCCACTTGGGGGTGATCAGGAACCTCCACCGGGAGGCTTCCCGGGTACTGGACATGCGCCGAGTCTAGGGCATGCGCCGGCGGATCCAGGCCGGCTCCGGCGGCGCCGGGCCACGGGCAGGCGCCCGGCCCGCAGGTGCCCGCGCTGGCCCGCGAGTCCTGCGCCGGCCCGCGGGGGCGCTGCGTGATAATCGGAGCATGTCTCTGACGGATCGGCTGCTGCCCGGGCGGTCCGGCGCGGCCGGGCGTTTGCCGGCCAGCCTGGACGAGCTGCACGGGCCCGAGCAGGGAGTCATTGTCCTGCCGCGGCACCTGGCGTGGCCGGGGCTGCGCGAGTTCGATCTGTCCGACGACCGGCTCCGCCGCAGCCTGTACGGCATCGTGCTCACCCAGGGGCGGCGCAACGACATGGCGCGCTTCGTCAACGCCCGGCTGCTGCGGGCGGACTGGCCGCTGCTGCGGAAATCGCTCGACCCCAAAGTGCGCAAGAGCTGCGAGCGCCGGCTGCGGCTGGGGAGCTGACCTGGCGGGTGCCACCGGCAAGCGCCCACCGCACCACAGGGAGGACCGTATGACCGTGACCGCTAACGGCCTGGACGAGCTCAAGGCGCTGGCCGGGACCGACCTCGGGCGCACCGGCTGGCTGGAGATCACCCAGGACCGGGTCAACGCCTTCGCCGACGCCACCAGCGACCACCAGTGGATCCACGTTGACCGCGAGCGGGCCGCCGCGGGGCCGTTCGGCGGCACCATCGCGCACGGGTTCCTGACCCTGTCCCTGATCATCCCGCTGTTCGGCGAGCTCCTCGCCGTGAAGGGGGTGAGCATGGGGATCAACTACGGGCTGAACAGGGTCCGCTTCCCGGCACCGGTCGCGGTCGGCTCCAAGATCAGGATGGCGGCTCAGCTGGGCGCGGCCGAGGACGCCGGGGTCAACGCCGTGCAGGCGGTCGTCGACTTCACCATCGAGGTAGAGGGCAGCGAGAAGCCCGCCTGCGTGGCCCAGGGGGTCTACCGTTACTACGTCTGAGCGGGGGGCGGGGCCACGCCGGAGCAGGCCGGGCCCTGCTATGTAAGGGTGGCGGTATGCGCAAATACGTCATCATGGGCGTCCAGGGCAGCGGCAAAGGCACCCAGGCGGCCATGCTCATGGCCGGCCTGGACCTGGTGCACATCAGCGTCGGCGACATCTTCCGCTGGCACGTGCAGCAGCACACCAAGCTCGGCGCGCAGGTCCGGCGGATCATGGCGGCCGGGGAGCTGGTCGATGACGACATGGCGGAGGCGGTGACCGCGGAGCGGCTCAGCCAGCACGACTGGAACTACGGCTTCGTGATCGACGGCTTCCCCCGCAGCCGCCGCCAGGCCGAGTTCTTCCTCGAGAGCTACGACATCGACGGCGTGATCCACCTGGACCTGCCCGACTCCGAGGTCCGCCGCCGGGTGCTCGCCCGCCGCCTGTGCTCGGGCTGCGGGCTGGACTACAACCTCATCACCGCCCGGCCGGCGCAGGAAGGCACCTGCGATGTCTGCGGCGGCACCCTGGTCACCCGCGAGGACGACACCGAGGAGGCGCTCGCGGTACGGCTGCGTGACTACCACGAGAAGACCGACCCGGTGCTGGAGCTGTTCGCGCGCAAGGAGTACGTGGTCACCGTCGACGCCCGCCCCAGTAAAGAGGACGTGCAGCAGGAGATCCGCGAGCGACTCCATCTCCCGCCCTACAAGCCCGCGCCCGGCCCGTAGGCACGGGAGGCGCGGTGCGGGTCCTGCTCGCCCCCGACTCGTTCAAGGGCAGTGCCAGCGCCGCGGCGGTGGCCGCCGCGCTGGCGCGGGGATGGCTGGCCGAGCGCCCCGCCGACCAGGTGACCTGCCTGCCGCTCGCCGACGGCGGCGAGGGCACGCTGGATGTGCTGGCGGCCGGGGCGCCGGGGGCGCGCTGGCACCGGGCCACCGTCACCGGCCCCGGCAGCGCGCCGGTGGACTGCGCCTGGCTGGAGCTGCCCGGCGCGGCCGCGGCGGTGGAGCTGGCCCGCGCCAGCGGGCTGCCGCTGCTCGGCAGGCCCGACCCGCTGCGGGCGCACACCGCCGGGCTGGGTGAGGTGATCGGCCGGGCCCTGGATCACGGCGCCCGCAGCATCGTGATCGGCCTCGGCGGCTCCGCCTCCACCGACGGCGGGACCGGGGCGCTGGCCGCGCTCGGCGCCCGCTTCCTGAACGCCGCCGGGCAAGAGCTGCCGCCCGGCGGCGGGGCGCTGGCCGCGCTGGCCGCGGTCGACACCTCCGGCCTGCGCACGCCGCCGGCCGGCGGCGTGACCTGCCTGGCCGATGTCACCGCGCCGCTGCTCGGGCCGCTGGGCGCAGCGGCGGTGTACGGCCCCCAGAAGGGCGCGCGGCCGCGGCAGGTGGCCCGGCTGGAGGCGGGGCTGGCCCGGCTGGCGGGGCTGCTGGGCGGCGAGCCCGGTGCCCAGGGCGCGGGCGCGGCAGGCGGGACGGGCTACGGCCTGGCGGCCGGCTGGGGGGCCGCCCTCGTGCCGGGGGCCGCCGAGCTGGCCCGGCTGGCCGGCCTGGACCGGGCCGTCGCCGGGGCCGATCTGGTCGTCACCGGCGAGGGCCGGTTCGATCCCACCTCGCTCACCGGCAAGGCCACCGGGACGGTGATCGCGGCCGCCGCGGCGGTGGGCGTGCCAGTGGCGCTGGTCGCCGGCCAGCTCAGCGGCGCACCGCCGCCCGCCGCCGCCATCGTCACGCTGGCGGGCCTGGCGGGCGGACCCGCGGTCGCGCTGGCCGACCCGGGGCGCTGGCTGGCCCGGGCCGGGCGGGCGCTGGCCCGCGACCTGGCGGCCGGGGGCTGAGGCGGCCGCCCGCGGTTTCCCAGTAATCTTGGCCAACGTGCGAGAGATCGCCGTCTTCAGCGGCAGCGCCCATCCGGAGCTGGCGGCCGAGATCTGCGCCGACCTGGGCGAGCCGCTGCTCCCGGTGCGGGTCCAGCGCTTCGCCAACGACTGCCTGGAAGTGCAGCTGCAGTCCAACTGCCGGGAGCGGGATGTCTTCCTCATCCAGCCCCTCGCCACGCCGGTCCAGGAGCACCTGGTCGAGCTGCTGCTGATGCTGGACGCCGCCCGGGGCGCCTCGGCCGCCCGGGTGACCGCCGTCGTCCCGTACTACGCCTACGCCCGCTCGGACAAGAAGGACATGCCGCGGGTGTCGATCGGCGGCCGCCTCGTCGCCGATCTGCTGATCGCCGCCGGCGCCAGCCGGGTGCTCACCATGACGCTGCACTCGCCGCAGGTGCACGGGTTCTTCTCGGTCCCGGTGGACCATCTGCACGCGCTGCGCGAGCTCGCTGGGCATTTCCGCGGCCACGACCTGTCCGGCGCGGTGGTGCTCTCACCCGACCTCGGCAACGCCAAGCCGGCCGCCACATTCGCCAGGCGGCTGGGGCTGCCGGTCGCGGCCGGGGCCAAGCGGCGCATCAGCGGCCATCAGGTGGCGATCACCTCGATCATCGGCGACGTGGACGGCCGGAAGGTGATCGTGCTGGATGACGAGATCGCCCATGGCACCACCATCCTGGAGCTGCTCACCCGCCTCCGCGAGCACGACGTGCCCTCGGTCCGCATCGCCTGCACCCACGGGCTGTTCTCCGGCGGCGCGCTGGAGAAGATCGCCGCCCAGCCCGAGGTGAGCGAGATCGTCTGCACCAACACCGTGCCGGTCCACGGCAGGCTGCACCACGACAAGCTCACCGTGCTGTCGGTGGCGCCCGCGCTCGCCGAGGCGATCCGCCGCATCCACGAGGGGGAGTCGGTCAGCGCCCTGTTCGACGACCACTGAGCTGAGGGCCTGCGCGGGCCGGTCAGCTCTCCTCGATCGCACGGGCGATCTGCTCACGGGTCAGCGGCAGGTCCCGCACCCGCACGCCGACCGCATCGGCCACCGCGTTGCCGATCGCGCCCGCGACCGGGCCCTGCGCGACCTCGCCCGCGCCGGTCTCACGCTCGCCGGGCGCGGGCACGATCGCGGCGTGCACCTGCGGCACCTCGGTGAAGCGCAGGATGGGGTAGGTGTCCCAGTTCACCGAGGTGATCCGGGTCCGGTCGAAGCGGACCCGCTCCCGCAGCGCCCAGCTGGCGCTCTGCACGGCGCCGCCCTCCACCTGGTTGATGACCCCGTCCGGGTTGATCACCCGGCCGACGTCGGCCGCGAGCCAGATGTCGGACACCCGCACGTCGGTGCCGGCCTCCACCCGTGCCACCGCGGCGCAGTACCCGGCGCCGCCCTTGTACCGGGCGTAGCCGAGGCCGAAGCCGGTGCCGTCCCCCTGGCCGGCCCGGCCGTCCCAGCCGGACATCTGCGCCGCCCGCTCGATCACCCGCCGGGCCCGGGGGTCGGACAGGTGGGCCAGGCGGAACTCCAGCGGGCCCGCGCCAGCGGCGCCGGCCAGCTCGTCCATGAACGACTCGATGGCGAAGACGTTGAGGAAGGCGCCCAGCGAGCGGAGCGAGGAGGTCCGGACCGGCATCGTGAGCAGCCGGTGCCGGACCACCAGGCGGTCGGGGATGTCGTAGCCGGGAACCGCGTTGCGGGTCGAGCCCATCGCGCCGGTCGGCGGCCCGTCCGGCGCCGGGCTCATCGGCTGGCCCCCCGCCAGGTGGGCGAGCGCGAGCAGCCGCGGCTCACCGCCACTGCCGGGGCGGCCGATGAAGCCGTTGCTCCACACGTCCTGGCGCCAGGTGGCGATCCGCCCGCGGGCGTCGAGCCCGGCCGACAGCCGAGCCAGCATGGCCGGGCCGAACGGCGCCCAGGCCATCTCGTCCTCCCGCGCCCACAGCACCCGCACCGGGTGCCCGGGCACCGCGCGCGCCAGCAGCACCGCGTCCAGCGCGACGTCGTCGGCGCCGTTGTGGCCGTAGGCGCCCGCGCCCTCGGCGTGGTTCACGGTCACCTGGCGGGCATCCAGGCCCAGGCCGGCCGCGATGGCGCCCCGCAGCGCGAACGGGCCCTGGCTGTGGCTCCAGACGGTGACCGCAGCCCCGTCCCAGCGCGCGATGGCACAGCTGGGCGCCATCGAGGCGTGGGCGAGGAACGGCCGGGTGAACTCGGCCTCCAGGGTGCGGGTGGCCGGCCCGGCCGCGCCGGTGCCGTGCTGCTCGTCCACGGTGACCACCTGCACGGGCGCGGACAGCAGGAACCCCTTCAGGTCACGCTCGTCGGGCAGGGACGGGGTCACGTCCCACCGCGCCGCGCCCGCCACCGCGCGCGCCGCCACGACCGCGGCCCGGTCGGTCGCCGCCACCACCCCGAGGAAGGAGCCGTCGCGGACAGTCACCACGCCGCCGGGCAGCGGCGGGTCGCCGAGGCCGGCCAGCGACGCCACCGGGGCGGGCGGGCGGATGACCCGGCCGTAGCGCATGCCGGGCAGCACGAGGTCGTGCAGGAACCGGGGGCGGCCGGTCACCTTGTCCGGGATGTCCAGCCGGGCCGCGCTGCGGCCAGCGACCGACCACCGGGCCGGCGCCTTGGCAGGCTGGGGGTCGCCCGCCTCCCGGTCGAGCAGCCCGGGCCCGGCCCGGCCGGCCAGGCCCGCCAGCGACCAGTAGCTCAGGCCGCTGCCGCCAGCGCCGGTGGTGATCTCGCCGTCCGCCACCCCCAGCGCCGCGGCCGGCACGCCGAGCCGCTGCGCGGCGGCGGCCAGGAAGAGGGCACGGGCCTGCGCGCACGCCTGGCGCAGCGACGAGCCGGACTCCTCGATGGACCGGCTGCCCGAGGTGATGCCCTCGTCGGGGCTGGTGGCGGTGGACACCGGGGCGACCCGGACCCGCCGCAGGTCCACGTCGAGCTCCTCGGCGGCGACCTGGGCGAGCGCGGTCCACACACCCTGGCCGTACTCGACCTTGCCGGAGAAGATCGTGACCACGCCCGGCTCGGTGAAGTCGAGCCAGCGGGCCAGGACCGGGTTGGCGGCCAGGGTGGGCGGCAGCGCGGGGCCCGGAGCGGGCGGGGGAGCTGGCACCACGGATAAGGACCGGCGCGGCGGCGTCATTTCACTGCCTCCCTCGCGGGCGCTTCGCTGGCTTCGGGAGGCTGGTCCTCGGCGCCGGGACACCGCTGACGCTGGGTCGTGCCGGAGGCGCGCAAGCAAGCGCCGTGGCCCGGCACCTGCGGCGCTGGGTAGTTCCAGGCCGGCAGAGCTGGCTCATGCGCTTGTCCGGTCGGTCATCTCGTCGGCCGCCTTCATGACCGCACCCACGATCCTGCCGTGCGCCCCGCAGCGGCACAGGTTGCCATCGAGTGCCTCGCGCACCTCCCGCTCGCTCGGGCTGGGGGTGCCGCGCAGCAGCGCGACCGCCCGCACCACCATGCCGGAGGTGCAGTACCCGCACTGGGCGGCCTGCTCGTCGACGAACGCCCGCTGGACCGCGCCCAGGGTCTCGCCGTCCATCAGCCCCTCGACGGTGGTCACCTGCCGGCCCTCCGCCGCCCAGGCGGGGAAGTCGCAGCAGGAGCGGGCCTGGCCGTCGATGAGCACGACGCACGCCCCGCACAGGCCGAGCCCGCAGCCGAACCGCGGGCCGGCCAGGCCGAGGCCGTGGCGGAGCACGTCGAGCAGCGGGGCGTCCGGCTCGCAGGCCACGGTGCGGCTGGCCCCGTTCACCGTCAGGTGCAGTTCGTGCTGCTCCATCGCGCCCCCCAGGATCGTTACCCTCAGGCCTGTTGACCGCGCCTATCCCAGAGAGTATGCATTCGTTTGCAGCATCTGGCCACCGAGTCGCGGGAGTAACGATGGATGACCGGCTGGCGACGGCCATCTCCCACTGGGCGCCGCGGTTCACCACCAACGGCGTGACGGCCGGGGATTTCGAGCGGATCACCAGCGGGCTGGCGTCCTGGGACGGCTGGTGCGCGGCCACCGCTACGCCACCGCCGACTGGGCCGCCGGGAAGCTCGGCGGCCGGGTGAGCCGGCGCCAGTCCGCCCGGGCGTGAGCGCGCCCGGGCGCCCGCCCTCACGGCAGCGTGAGGATGCGCGGCCCGCTGCTGGTGATGGCGACGGTGTGCTCGGCGTGCGCGGCCCGGCTGCCGTCCACCGTGCGCAGTGACCAACCGTCGGGGGCCACCTGGAAGTCATCGCCGCCGCCGGCCATCACCATCGGCTCGATGGCCAGCACCAGGCCCGGCCGCAGGCGCATGCCGCGGCCGGGACGGCCGTCGTTCGGCACATGCGGGTCCTCGTGCATCCGGCGGCCGATCCCGTGCCCGCCGAAGCCCGCTGGGATGCCGTACCCGGCGGCGTGCGAAACCGCCCCGATGGCGGCGGAGATGTCGCCGATCCGCGCCCCGGCCACCGCGGCCGCGATGCCGGCCGCGAGCGCCTTCTCAGCCGTCTCGATCAGCAGCAGGTCGGCGGCGTCCGCCTTGCCCACGGTGAAGCTGACCGCGGCGTCGCCGGTCCAGCCGTCGAGCTCGGCGCCGAAGTCGATGCTGACCAGGTCGCCGTCCAGGAGCCGGTACTTGTCCGGGATGCCGTGCACGATCACGTCGTTGACCGAGGCGCAGATCACCGCCGGGAACGGGGTGGGCGCGAACGACGGATGGTAGTGCAGGAACGGGGAGCGGGCACCGGCCTTGCGCAGGACGTCGTGCGCGACCTCGTCGAGCTCGGTCAGCCTGGTGCCGACCGCCGCCGTCTCCCGCACCGCCGTGAGCGCGTCTGCGACGACCCGTCCCGCCTCGCGCATGGCGTCCAGCGCCGCGTCGGTCTTGAGCTCGACCATCCCCTGCGACTCCTCGCCCTGGTTACCCCAGGCTGTAACAACTCCCTCGCCCTGACTACTCCTCGGCCCGGCCGCCGAGATGGCGGGCGAGGAACCGTTCTGCCGCCGCGTAGAAGCGCAGCCGGTTCTCCGGCTTGGCGAACCCGTGGCCCTCGTCGGGGAAGAGCATGTACTCGTAGTCGATGCCGGCCTCGCGCAGGGCGGCGACGATCTGCTCCGACTCGGCCTGCTTCACCCGCGGGTCGTTGGCGCCCTGGGCGATCAGCAGCGGGGTCCGGATGTCCGCCGCCCGGGACAGCGGGGAGCGGGACCACAGGAAGTCGGCGTCCTTGTCCGGGTCGCCCACCCGGGTGTGGAACAGCGCGATCTGCGGGGCCCAGTAGGGCGGGATGGTCTCGATCAGGGTCTTCAGGTTCGACGGGCCGACGATGTCCACGGCGCAGCAGAAGGTGTCCGGGGTGAACGCCGCGCCCGCCAGCGCCGCGTACCCGCCGTAGGAGCCGCCGTAGATGGCCACCCGGGCCGGGTCCGCCCAGCCCTGGCTCACCGCGAACGCCACCCCGTCCAGCAGGTCGTCCTGCATCTTCCCGCCCCACTCGCGGTCACCGGCGTTGACGAACGCCTTGCCGTAGCCGGTCGAGCCGCGGAAGTTCACCTGCAGGCACAGGTAGCCGCGGTTGGCGAACCATTGCGCCTCGGGGTCGAAGCCCCACGCGTCCCGCGCCCACGGGCCGCCGTGCACGTTCAGCACCATCGGCAGCCCGGAGCGGCCAGCGCCGGGCGGGAACGTGGCGTAGCCGTGGACGGTCAGGCCGTCCCGGGCCGTAAACTCCAGCGGCTCCATCGGCGCCAGTTCGTAGCGCGACAGCTCGGGCTGGTGCTCGAACAGGAACCGTCCCTCGCGGCGCTCCCGGTCGTAGGCGTAGTACGGCACCGGGCCGGTGTCGTTGGTGAACCCCACCAGCCACACCCGGTCGTCGTCATCCCCGTCGCCGCCGAGCGGGTCGCCCGGGTGCAGCGCCCGGATGGCGGCCAGGTCGGGCTCGACCGCGGGGTCCAGTGCCAGGTACTCCGACCGGTCCTTGAGGAAGATGACGATCTGCGGCTCCCGGGTGTCCGGGTGCAGCCGGATCCCGGTCACATCGGCCTCCGGGTCCTCGGCCAGCACCTCGGTGGCACCGCTCGCCAGGTTGATCCGGACCAGGCGGCCGGTGTTGCCGCCCACCGAGCTCGTCGCCAGCAGCGAGCGGCCGTCCGCGCTGAACGCGACCGGCCCGGTGGTGAGCGCGTCCTCAGCCGCGATGGACAGCAGCGGGCGCCAGTCCTGGCCGGGATCGTCGCGGATCATGACCACCATGCCGCCGTCGGGCTGCATGGCGATGCCGCAGCGGACCACCAGCTCGGTGTCGGCGATCCAGCCGATGAAGCCCGGGTTCTCCACCTCCTTGACCAGCTCACCGGTGACCAGGTCGAGCCGGTAGACGTCGTGGAGCTGCGGGTTGTCACGGTTCAGCCCGACCAGGATGTCGGTCGGGAACTTCTTCTCGGTGGCGATGATCTCTGCCCGCACGCCCTCGAAGGGCGTCAGGTCGCGCCGCTCCATGGTCTCCAGGTCGACGTCGTGCAGCCGCCAGTTCTCGTCGCCGCCGGAGTCCTGCAGGTAGAGCAGGTGCCGCCCGTCGTGCGCCCAGGTGTACATCCGGATGCCGCGGTCGGTGTCGTCGGTGACCACGCGGGCGGCGGCCCAGTCCACCCCGTCCGGGCCCACCGGGGCGGTCCACACGTTGAGCACCCCGTCGCGGGGGGCGATCCACGCCAGCGTGCTGGCATCGGGGCTGATGCGGGGCATGATGCGTTCCGGGTTCCCGAACAGGACACGCCGGGGGATGAGTTCGGCCATGGGCCATGCCTACCATGCGCGGGCGGGTCTTTTGAACCGCCGGTCTTCGGTAACATCGGCCGCGTGGTGCCCGCCCCACCCGCCCGCGGGGCCCCGCCGGGCCCCGCTGCCGGGCCGCCCGAGCCGGGGCCGCTCGTCATCCGCGGCGGGTATGTGCTGACGATGGACCCGCGGGCCGGGGACCTCCCCGCAGCGGACGTGCACATCGACGGCGGCCGGATCGCCGCGGTCGGGCCGGAGCTGGCGGTGCCGGCCGGCACCGCCGAACTCACCGCCGACGGCATGATCGTCGCGCCCGGGCTCGTCGACACCCACTGGCACATGTGGAACACGCTGCTCAGGAGCATGTCGGCGGACCGGCGCGGGCCGGGATACTTCAAGGTCATGATCGGGGCCGGGCGGGCATACGGCCCGGAAGACATCTACGCCAGCACCCGCCTGGCCTGCGCGGAGGCGGTCAGCTCCGGCATCACCACGGTCCACGACTGGTGCCACAACGTACGGGGGCCCGGCTACGCCGAGGCCGGGGTGCGGGCGCTGGCCGAGTCCGGGCTGCGGGCCCGCTTCTCCTACGGCGTCGCGGCGGGCCACCCGAACGACCAGGCCATGGATCTCGGCGGCCTGGCGGGGCTGCATCGGGACTGGGACGGCTGGTCGGGCGGCGGGCGGCTGTCGCTGGGCATGGCCTGGCGCGGTCCCGGCGGGAGCAACCCGGCCGTGCGGGTGCCCGCCGCCATCTACCGCCAGGAGATCGAGGCCGCCCGGGCGATGGGCCTGCCGGTGACCGTGCACGCCTGCGGCCCGCTGACGGCGCAGGGCCAGATCGCGGCGCTGGCCGCTGGCGGCCTGCTCGGGCCCGACCTGCAGGTGGTGCACGCCAACTGCGCCACCGGCGGCGAGGTCGCCGCGCTGGCGGAGGCGGGCACGCAGGTCAGCATCTCGCCGCACAGCGAGCTGCTCATCGGCTACGGGCTCCCGCGGACGGCCGAGTTCCTCGCCGCGGGCATCGGGGTCGGGCTGTCGGTGGACTCCACCGTGCTGACCGGCAACGCCGACATGTTCTCGATCATGAAAGTGACGCAGGGGATCGTGAACGCGCAGGCCCACGAGGAGTTCGCGATGACCCACCGGCAGGCGCTGGCGCTCGCGACCATCGAGGGCGCACGCTCGCTCGGGATGGCCGGCGTGACCGGCTCGATCACGCCGGGCAAACGGGCCGACATCATCTGCGTCGCCACCGGCGGGCCGAATCTGGGCGTGCTGACCGACCCGGCGCACCTGCTGGTCACGGCGGCGCAGCCGGCCAACGTGGACATGGTGATCGCG
>DATIXO010000137.1:0-18387 GCA_035518495.1 Streptosporangiaceae bacterium | reverse complement strand
GACCGAGAGCAGCCTGGCCCCGGCGACCAGGTTGCCCAGCACGCCCTCCCAGATCAGCGCGTAGAGCAGCCCCACCGCGATGGCCCGGGTGGTCACCACCGAGATCATGACGAAGACCGCGTTATACATCACCGAGCCGGCCAGCGCCCCGACGAACACACCCAACGCGAGTCTCGTGGCCCCCCCGGTGGCGATGAGGCCGGCCACCAGGATCGGGACCACGGCAAAGATCATGGTGAGCGCGCATGCCACGGCGTACTTGGCCCCGATCACCACCGTCCGGCTCACCGGCGTGGCCAGCAGGTGCACGATGCTGCCGTCATCGATTTCCGCGCCCAGGACGCTGGTGCCGATGATGAGCGCGGTCAGCGGGAGCACCACGGTCAGCCCGAACAGGCCGAGGATGTCCACGGGCCACGAGGCACGCTCCGGGTGGGACAGCTTCAGCGCCACTGTGACCAGGACCAGGACCAGCGGCGCGAGGGTGAACAGGAGGGCGCGCTTGCGGCCTATCGTCGCCCGCAGGGTGATGGCGGCGACGACCCGGCCCTGGAGTCCGAACATGGCTGGCTGCTTTCTATCCGGGAGGATCAGGCGGTCAGGTCTCGACCAGGTAGGCGAAGACGCTCTCCAGCGACTCGTCGGCGGGCAGCAGTTCCCGCAGCCGGATCCCCTGGTCGCGGGCGAGCACCGCGAGTTCGCGGCTGAACGCGCCGTAGTCGGAGGCCCGCACCTGCAGGCCCCGCCCGGTCAGCTCCACCCCGGTCACGGCCGGGCGGCCGATGAGGGAGGCCCCGAGCCGGCGGTCGTCGGAGGTGCGGACCATGAACACGTGCGGGCGGCTGGTCATCAGGCGCCGGATCGCGCGGAAGTCGCCGGAGGCGGCCAGCCGGCCCGCCACGATCACCTGGATGGTGCCGGAGAGCCGCTCGACCTCTTCCAGGATGTGCGAGCTGAACAGGATCGTCCGGCCCTGCTCGCCGAGCCGGTGCAGCAGGTCCATCATGTGCAGCCGCTGCCGCGGGTCCATGCCGTTGAACGGCTCGTCCAGCAGCAGGACCGGCGGATCGTGGACGAGCGCCGCCGCCACCTTGATCCGCTGGCGCATGCCCTTGGAGTAGGTGGAGATCCTCCGGTCCTGCGCGTCGGCCATCTCCACGATCCCGATCGCGCGCCGGGTAGCCACCTCCGGGTCGGGGAGCCTGTGCAGCTGGGCGGTGGCGCGGACGAACGCCGCGCCGGTGAGGAAGGAGTACACCGAGTCCCGCTCGGGCACCAGCCCCACGACCCGGTAGATGCCGGGGTTGTGCCAGCTCGCGGCCCCGGCCACGGTCAGCTCCCCGCGGGAGGGCGCGAGGAACCCGGCGATCATGTGCAGCAGGGTGGACTTCCCGGCCCCGTTCGGCCCGAGCAGGCCGGTGACCCCGGCCCCGATCGTCATGGTGATGTCGTTGATCGCCACCACGTTGCCGTACCAGCGGGAGACGTGGCTCAGCTCGATCGTGCTCATGACACACCCGCCTTGCGGTACCGGGCGGCCAGGCCCCCGAGGCTGGCCCCCAGGAGCACAAGGAACATGACGCCGTACAGGACCCCGACGCTGCCCGGGCGCGGGACCGGGCTGACCGAGGTCCCGCCCAGCCACTGCCTGACCCCCTCCAGCACCGTGGGCGGGCTGACCAGGCCGGCCAGCCGTGACGCCAGCGGGCTTGGACCGGGGCCGGGCCGGCCGCCCGTGACCCCGATCAGGATCGAGGCCAGGCTCCAGCTGAGGAAGAAGTAGATGGCGATCGCGCCGGTCGCGTACGCGCGCCGGCCGGTGAGCGAGGCCAGGGCCAGCCCGATCGCCGCGAACAGCACGGCCCACAGCGCCCCGATGAGCAGGCCCGGGATGAGCGCCTTGGTCTGGTTCCAGACGGCCGTGCCGCCGCCGGCGCTCACGATGGTGCCGAGGTAGAGCAGCAGCAGCGGGATCTCGATCAGCGCCAGGCAGGCCACGGTGAAGGCGGCCAGCTTGGCCAGCGGGTAGTCCAGGCGCCGCATCGGGCGGCAGAAGTACAACGGCAGGACGTGGCTGCGCAGGTCCCGCGAGACGAGCTCCGGGGCCTGGGCCGCCACGAAGATCACCATGACCAGCCCGCGCAACCGGAAGAGGTAGGTGTCGTACGGGACTATGCGGCCGCCGCCACGGGCCGCCGAGATGGCGTTCGCCACCGCGGGCAGGCACATGATGACGAAGGTGAGGATCGGCACGATCTTCGCCCGCACACCGCGCCCGATGCCGTACGCCGACCGGAGGCTGTGCCACTGCAGCGCCCTGATGATGGCCGCCCGGCCCAGCCGCGGCCCGTCGTAGTGCTGGTAGCCAAGGTCGTGGATCACGCCGCCCTGCGCGGCCATCTCCCCGCTCATGCGGCACCTCCGGGCGCCCGGTCATCGCTGGCTGCCTGGTCGTCGCGGAACAGCTCCTCGACCCGCCGCCGCCGCTGTTCGAGGCGGTTCAGCGGCAACCCCAGCTCGGCTATCACGTCGCGGATCAGGTCGTACGTGGCATCACCCTCGAGCCGGACCAGCAGGGCCCGCTCATCCGGCCGGGACACCAGGCCGCGCCGGGTGAGCTCGGCCGCGAGCTCTTGCATGCCTTCGTCGACCTCGACCGCGAGCACCTGGCTGACCCGGGTGAAGCTGGTCATCGTGTCGGCGCGCAGCAGCCCGCCGCGCTCCAGCGCCACCACGTGGTCACAGATCCGCTCGACCTCCCCCAGCAGGTGCGAGGAGACCACGATGGAGATGCCGAACTCCCCGCCGATCCTGGCGATCAGGTCGAGCATCGCCCGCCGGCCGGCAGGGTCGAGGCCGGTGGTCGGCTCGTCGAGCAGCAGCAGCCGCGGGTCACCGACCAGCGCCTGGGCCAGCTTGACCCGCTGCTTCATCCCGGTCGAATAGGTGCCGATCAGCCGGTACCGCTCCTCGTGCAGCCCGACATGGCGCAAGGACTCGGCGGCCCGCTCCTTCGCCGCCGTGGCCGGGAGCCCGGACATCCGGCCCAGGTGGGTCACGAACTCGGTGCCGGTGACGTCGGGCGGCAGGCAGTCGTGCTCGGGCATGTAGCCGGTGAGGGTGCGGATCCGTTCCGCGCTCGCCGCGGCGTCGCGGCCGAGCACGCTCGCCCGGCCGCTGGTGGGCGGGATCAGGCCCAGCAGGATCTTGATCAGCGTGGACTTGCCCGCGCCGTTCGCGCCGATCAGCCCCGTGATCCCCGGCGCGAAGGCGACCGTGAGCCCGTCCAGGGCGGTCACCCCGCGCGGGTACCGCTTGGCCAGCGCCTGGGTCTCGATGACGCTGGTTCCGGTGACGCCGGGCTCGCCCACGGCGGTCTCGATGACGCGGCTGTCGCTCACGGGCCCAGCGTCCCAGCCCGGCGGCCGGACCGTCATCGGCCAGAAGTCTGCTCTTGATGTCAGACCACGGGCGTAGCCCGCGCCCGGCGCCGCCGCGGTCCACCCGGCGGACTACGCCCGCAGGCGGACGCAGCGAACCTGCCTGCGGCGTTACCGTGAGTCCGTGAGCGCGCAATCGTCCCCGGTCCCCGGTTTCACGGACGAGCAGGCGGGCGGGCGCCCGCCGGGCCGGGCGGGCCCCAGCCCGCCGCTGACGATGAGACTGCGGCGGATCCACTGGGTGACGCTGGATTGCGGCCTCGCGGCCATCTCTGCCGTGATCATCTTCGGCCTCCTGTACAAGGGCAACGGCGCGGGCGAGCTGCCGTTTTCCGGTGGGCATGTCCGCGACTGGCTCCCGCCGGTGCTGGCCGTCTGCCTGTCCATCCCGGTCGCGACCCGGCGCCGTGACCCGGTGTTCTCTCTCACCCTGGTCCTGGTGGGCTGCGCCGCGGTGCTGTGGCTCGACGGCCGGATCACCCGCGGCCCCATCGTCCCGCTGGCCCTGGTGCTGTTCCTGGTGGCGGCCACCCGCAGCCGCCGGGCCGCCGTCGCCGCGCTGGCCGCCTCGCTCGCGCTGTGTGCCGTCCAGGGCCTGATCATGAGCCTGGACGGGACCGGGGCGGGCACCGCGGTCGTCGCCGGGCTGATCCTGATCATCGTCTGGATGGTCGGCTACTCGGCCGGCCAGCGGCGTGCCTACGCGGCGCGGCTGCGGCAGCAGGCCACCGATAACGCGGTCACTGCCGAACGGCTGCGCATCGCCCGGGAGCTGCACGACGTGGTGGCGCACAGCATGACCGTGGTGGCGGTGCAGGCCGGCTTCGGCGAGTACGTGTTCGACCGCCAGCCGGCCCAGGCCCGGGCCGCGCTCGGCGCCATCCAGACGGTCACCGGGGAGGCGCTCGCCGACATGCAGCGGATGCTCGGCGCGCTGCGCCAGGCCGGCTCCATGGGCGGAACGCCAGGCCCGGCGGACCAGGCTGCGAGCCAGGCGGGCGGCGCGGCGGCGCCCGGCGGCCAGGCGCAGATCCCGGCGGCGGCGCCCGCCCCGCTGGCGCCCGCGCCCGGCCTGGCCGGCCTGGACCGGCTGGTGGCCGGCACGGCCGGGGTCGGCGTCCGGGTCGAGGTGGTGCGGACCGGGCAGGCCCGGGCCATCCCGGCCGGGATCGACCTGGCGGCGTTCCGCATCGTCCAGGAGGCGCTGACCAACGTGGTGAAGCACTCCGGCGCGGACCGCTGCCTGGTGCGCATCGGCTACGGCGCGGGTGATCTGCGGGTCGAGATCACCGACCCGGGCCCGCCGGCCGGCGCCTTCGCCCAGGCAGCCGGCGCCCGGGCTGTGGCTCTGGCCGGCGCTCCCACCCACGGCGCCGGCCGGGCCGGGCCCGCTGGTGGCAACACCCTGGCCGGGCTCGCTCCGGGCGGCCACGGGATCGCCGGGATGTGTGAGCGGGTCGGCCTGTACGGCGGCGAGCTGGAGGCCGGGCCGCGGCCCGGCCTGGGTTTCCGGGTGGCGGCGCGGTTCCCGCTGCCGGCCGCGGCACGATGAGGCCGGGGCGGGCCGCGACGCGGCCAGCGGGCAGGCCGCAATGACGCTGCGGGTGGTGGTCGCCGACGATCAGGCCCTGGTGCGGGCCGGGTTCTGCGGCATCGTCGGCGCCACCGATGGTTTCACCGTCGTGGGCGAGGCCAGCACCGGGGCCGAGGCCGTCGCCGTGGCCCGCCGGGCCCGCCCCGATGTCGTCCTGATGGACGTCCGGATGCCGGTCATGGACGGCATCGAGGCCACCCGGCAGATCACCGGGCCGGGCGGGGTCGACTGCGCCCGGGTGCTGATCCTCACCACGTTCGACCTGGACGAGTACGTGTACGCGGCGCTGCGCGCGGGGGCCAGCGGCTTCCTGCTCAAGAGCACGCAGCCCGGTGACCTGCTCAGCGCCATCGCGGTGGTCGCCGACGGGGACGCGCTGCTCGCCCCGAGCGTGACCCGGCGGCTGGTTGCCGAGTTCGTGCGCAGCTCCGCGCCCGCTCCCCCGCCCGCGGGCAGGCTGGTTGCCGCCCTGGCGGCCATCACGACGCGCGAACGTGAGGTGCTGGCCCTGATCGCCACCGGCCTGTCCAACACCGAGATCGCCGGCCGGCTCTCGATCAGCCCGGCCACGGCCAAGACCCATGTCGGCCACCTGCTGGCCAAGCTGAACGCCCGGGACCGGGTCCACCTGGTGATCCTCGCCTACCAGGCGGGGATCGTGCCCGCCGGCTGAGCGCGAGCCCCGTCCTGCCCGTCGTGGTCCTCGTATGCTGCCCGCATGCGGCTGTTCCAGGTGGACGCCTTCGCCGCGGACGCCTTCGCGGGCAACCCGGCCGCGGTGTGCCTGCTCGGCGGCCCCGCGGAGGATCGGTGGATGCAGTCGGTCGCCAGCGAGATGAACCTGTCCGAGACGGCCTTCGTCGAGCCCCGGCCAGGTGGGTACGGGCTGCGCTGGTTCACCCCGGTGGCGGAGGTGGGACTGTGCGGGCACGCAGGCTTCGGCCCGCGGCGGGATGGTCCAGGTCCGTGCCGAGGGGGAACGCGTGCTGCTGGCGGGCCGGGCCGTCACCGTGTTCGCCGGCCACCTGAGCGACGCCGCGCTCCCCGCGTGACGGCCGCGGCCGTTGAGCGTTACCGGCCGGCCGCGTAGCCCTGCATCCCGCGGGCGTTGGCGGCCGCGTACAGGAACCCGCCGGACCGGGCGACCGCGCTGACGCGCCCGAGTGACCAGGGCGGCCGCACCGTCACCTGGTGCCCGCGCTCGCCCAGCCGGGCGATCACGCCCTCGCCCACCCGTTCCTCCACGTGCACGGCCAGCGGGAACGACTCCCGCGGGTGGAACGACGAGGGGAAGTGGGCGGTGTGGAAGGCGGGGGCGTCGATCGCCTCCTGCAGGTTCATGCCGAAGTGCACGTGGCGGAGGAAGAACGCCAGGGTCCACTGGTCCTGCTGGTCCCCGCCGGGGGTGCCGAAGGCGAGGTAGGGCTCACCGCCGCGCAGCACCAGGGCCGGGGACAAGGTGGTGCGCGGGCGCTTGCCGGGCGCCAGCGTGTTCGCCAGCCCCGGGGTGAGGGTGAACATCTGCGCCCGGGTGCCGAGGCAGAATCCCAGGCCGGGGATGGCCGGCGAGCTCTGCAGCCAGCCCCCGCTGGGGGTGGCGGCGACCACATTGCCGAACCGGTCGGCGACATCGAGGTGGCAGGTGTCCCCGCCGTAAGCGGTGCTGGCCAGCCCGGGCGCCGCCGGGGCCGCCACCGGGTCCCCGGCCCAGCCGGGGGTCACCGCCAGCCCGGCCGTCACCCCTGTCACATATCCGGGCAGCCGGGGCGCGGCACCGCCCGGGCTGCCGGGGCGCAGGTCCGGCGAGGCCGCCGGGCCGATCAGGGCGCGGCGCTGCGCCGCGTACTGCGCCGACAGCAGCGCGGCCAGCGGGACGCTGGCGCACCGGGGATCGCCGTACCAGGCCTCCCGGTCGGCGAAGGCCAGCTTGGCGCACTCCACCACGGTGTGGATGTACTCCTCCAGCGCCATCGTGCCCAGGTCGAACCCGGCGAGCAGCGCCAGCTGCTGCAGGAACACCGGGCCCTGCCCCCATGGCCCGGTCTTGCACACGGTCAGGCCCTGGTACTCGCCGGTGACCGGCGGCTCCGCGCTCGCCCGCCACCGGCTCAGGTCGCCGGCGCCGAGCAGCGCCCGGTGACGCTCACCGGTGACGTCCATCACCTCGGCGCGCTCGGTATACGCCCCGATCGCCTCGGCCACGAACCCCTGGTAGAAGGCGCGGCGGGCCGCCTCGATCTGTGCCTCCCGGCCCGGGCCGGCCGCCTCCGCCTCCGCCAGCAGGCGCTGGTAGGTGGCCGCCAGCACGGGGTTGGCAAGCCGCGTGCCCGCTGCTGGCACCCCGTCCGCCAGGTAGATCTCGGCCGAGCTTGGCCAGTGCTCGCGGAACGCGCCGGCCACCGACGCGATGCCCGCGCTGATGCCCGGCACCACCGGGTAGCCCGCCCGCGCATAGCCGATCGCGTACTCCATCACTTCGCGCAGCCGCAGCCGGCCGTGCGCGGCGAGCAGCATCATCCAGGTCCCGAACGCCGCGGGCACGCAGGCCGCGAGCAGCCCGCTGCCGGGCACCAGATCCAGTCCGAGCGCGCCGAACGCCTCCGGGGTGGCGGCCGCCGGCGCGGGCCCCTGGCCGTCCAGCACGAAGACCTCATCCTGCCCGGCGTCGTACCCGATCACCGGCACCTCGCCGCCTGGCCCGTTCAGGTGCGGCTCGACGACCTGCAGCACCAGGCCCGCCGCCACCGCCGCGTCGAACGCGTTCCCGCCCTGCTCCAGCACCGCCATCCCGGCCGCGGACGCGAGCCAGTGCGTCGAGGCCACCATGCCGAACGTGCCTGCCAGCTGCGGCCGGGTGGTGAAGGTGGACCCCTGCGGCATCATGCGGACTCCCTCGGGCCGGGCCGGCGGCGGGCGCTCCCACGCTACCGCCGCCGTGGGCCCCGGCCATCGGCGTTGCCCACGGGGCCAGCGGGCGTGGCCGCGATACGGTCTGCCCCATGACTGATGACCTTTCCCCCCGGCTGCGGGCCGTCTGCGATCTCAACGCGGCCGAGCTGCGCGAGCTCGGCGGGCGCCACGAATACGACGGCACCATCCAGGACCTGTCGCCGGACGGGGTCCGCGCGGGGCTGGCCAGGCTCGCGGAGGCGGCCAGGACCGATGACGCGCTCGAGGACCCGCACGATGAGGCGCACCTGGCCACCTTCGAAGACCAGGCGCGGGTCTCGTTCGGTGAGCTCGAGCTGCACCGCCGCAATCCGCTGCTCCACCTGTTCGGCCTCGACCTGGCCTGCTATGACCGCGACTACGCGCCGCAGGCGGAGCGGGACCGGGCCCGGCTGTCTCACCTGGCGCAGTGGCCGCAGGCGGTGGACGCCGCCATCGCCTCGCTCGACCTGGTGAGCGCGCCGGTGGCGGCGGCCCTGCTGGGGGGCATCAAGGGCCTGGCGGCCGGCATCGGCGACAGCGCGCCTGGCGATGTCGCCAGCGCGGCTCGGGCGGCGCACGAGCGGCTGGTCGCGGCGGTCACCGGCATGGCCGCCTCCGGTGACCCCGACGCCGCGCTGGGCGGCCCCGCGCTGACGGCGCTGATGAGCAGCGCGGAGCGGATGGAGGTCGACCTGGGCGGGCTGGCGCAGCAGGCCGACGCCGAGCGCGACCGCCTGCGGGAGCTGCTCGCGGCCAGCTGTGCCCGCATCGGCCCCGGGCGGCCACCGCTGGAGGTCGCGCGCGAGCTGGTCCGCGACCATCCCGGCGCGGACGGGGTCATCGACGCCGCGCAGCAATGGACACGGCGGGCGATCGACTTCACCGCCGAGCATGACCTTGTCCCGTACCACGACGGCGAATGCCTGGTCGGGCCCGCGCCCGCGTCCCGGCGCTGGGCGATGGCGATGATGTCGTTCGCCGCCCCGGGCGAGCCGGAGGGCCCGTCCTGGTACTACATCACCCCGCCGGAGGAGTCGTGGCCCGAGCGCGAGGCGGAGGAATGGCTGGAGGTGTTCAGCGAGACCACGCTGCCCGGGATCACCGTGCACGAGGTGGCGCCCGGGCACTTCTCGCACGGCCGGGCCCTGCGGCATGCGGCCACCCCGGTCCGGCGGCTGCTGCTTTCCAGCGCGTTCGCCGAAGGGTGGGCGCACTACGCCGAGGAGCTGTGTGTCGAGCAGGGGTTCGGCGGCGACGACCCCCGGTTCGAGATCGGCGTGTGGCTGGAGGCGCTGGTGCGGGTCACCCGGCTCGCGTGCGCGATCGGCGTGCACACGGCGGGCATGAGCGTGGAGGAGGGCGCCCGCCGGTTCGAGGCGGACACGCACCTGTCCGGCCCGGCCGCGCTGTCAGAGGCCCGGCGGGCCACCTTCGACCCGACCTACGGCCGCTACACCTGGGGCAAGCTGGTCATCCTGGACCTGCGCGAGCAGGCCAGGCAGGCCTGGGGCGGGGAGTTCAGCCTGCAACGGTTCCACGCGGCCATGCTGGCGCTCGGCTCCCCGCCGCTGGGCCTGCTCGGCACCGCCATCGTCCGCGGCTGACCCCGGGCCCCGCCCAGCCTGGCCCACGTCCCTGCCTGCCCGCGTCCCTGCCTCATGAAGGTGGGGCAGGACTGGCGGCTGGCGCTGGCCTGAGCGCCCAGCCGGGTGCTGGGCCTGCGCGGCCTCCTGGACGGCAGGGCCGGTGGGTCAGCCGGGCGGCGAGCCGGGCACCACCAGCCCGGTCTCGTAGGCGAGGATCACCGCCTGCACCCGGTCGCGCAGGCCCAGCTTCGCCAGCAGGTTGCCGACATGGGTCTTGACGGTCGCCTCGCTGACGAACAGGCTCTCCGCGATCTCCGCGTTGCTGCCGCCCCGCGCGAGCAGCAGCAGCACGTCCCGCTCCCGGGCGGTCAGCGAGGCGAGCCGCGACGGCGACGGGGAGGTTTCCGGCGGCCGGCGCGCGAACGCCTCGATGAGGCGGCGGGTCACCGACGGGGCGAGCAGGGCGTCGCCCGCGGCCGCGGCGCGCACGGCGGCGATGAGATCGTGCCGCGGCGAGTCCTTGAGCAGGAACCCGCTCGCGCCTGCCCGCAGCGCCTCGTACACGTAGTCGTCGAGGTCGAAGGTGGTGAGCATGACCACCTTGGGCGCGGCCGCGGGGCCGCGGGTGATCTGCCGGGTCGCCTCCAGCCCGTCCATCCCCGGCATCCGGATGTCCATCAGCACCACATCGGGCTCGTGCGCGGCGACCTGTGACACCGCCGCCGCCCCGTTGGCGGCCTCGCCGACCACGGTGATGCCGTCGGCGGCGTCCAGGATGACGCAGAACCCCGAGCGGACCAGCTCCTGGTCGTCGACGACCAGCACCCGGATCGGGGCGGGCCCGGCTGCGGCCGTCATTGCGCTGGCAGCCGCGCCGTGACGGCGAAGCCGCCGGCCGGGGTCGGGCCGACCGTGAGGTTCCCGCCGCACGAGGTGACCCGCTCGGCGATCCCGGCCAGGCCGAGCCCGGACCCGGCCAGCGGGAAGCCCGGCCCGGCGGTGCTGCCGTTCCCGGCCGGCGGCGGCCAGGAAGACGGCACGTCCCGGCGCGGCCCGGAGTCGGTGACGCACACGGTGATGTACCCGGGCTCGTAGGAGAGGGTGACCGCGGCGCGGGCCGCGCGGGCGTGGCGGATCGTGTTGGTGAGCGCCTCCTGCACGATGCGGTACGCGGTCAGGTCGACGCCCGGGGCGAGCGGGCAGGGGGTGCCGGTCACCTCGAAGTCGACGGGCAGGCCCGCGCCGCGCACCTGGTCCAGCACCCCGCCGATCTCGGCGAGCGACGCCGACGGCGCCGTCTCCAGGTGCTCGGACGGGCCGCGCAGCACACCGAGCAGCCTGCGCAGCTCGGCCAGTGCCAGCCGGGCCGTGTCGCCGATGATCTCCACCGAGTGCCGGGCCTGCGCGGGCTTGCCCGGCAGCAGCGACGTCGCCGCCTCCGCCTGCACCGCCATCAGGCTGACGTGGTGGGCCACCACGTCGTGCAGCTCGCGGGCGATCCTGGCCCGCTCCGCGGCGGCCTCGCGCGACACCTGCCGGTCCAGCTCGGCCTCGGCGCGGTCGGCCCGGCTTTCCGCCGCCGCGAGGTTCGCCCGCTTCGCCCGGCTGAGCGTGCCGGCCACCCACGCGGCAAGGAAGATCATCGCCTGGAAGATGGCCTGGTATGGCTCCTGGTGGCCGGGCGCGGCCAGGGAGATGGTGATGCCCGTCACCGCAAAGGCGACCGTGATCCATCGCCACACCACGCCGCAGCGGTCGATCACGGTGTAGAACGCGATCGCGGGCCCGAGCGGGAACGGCGCGAACCCGAACCCGATCTGGTCGTAGGCGACCCGCGCGGCCCCAATGATGATCACGACCGGAATGGGCCACCGCCGGCGCCAGATGAGCGGGATGCCCTGCGCGGCGACCAGCACCAGGGCGAGCCACAGCGGGTGCAGCTCGGCCCGGTACGGCAGCAGCGAGACCACGTTGACGGCGGCCAGCGCGACCGCGAGAACCAGGTCCTGGATCCGCTCCTGGCGCCGCTGCGGCAGCCCCGCCAGCCGCGCCGCGAGCTCCTGCGGGAACCCGGCCACCCGCGCCGCCAGCCTGCTCACGACCCGATGGTACGGCCTGGCAGCACAGCGGCGGATCGTCCGGCCGGATGAACCGGCGGCTCATCCAGACGGCGGAACGGCGGGCGTCACCCAGCGCCGCGCTCGGGCACAGGGGGGAGCCGGCAAATCGCCCCGGCGCCCGATGTGGCAGCCGCCACCGGGTTGCCACGCTGATGCCATGAACATGACCACCGGGGCACAGCACCCATCACCACCGCGCCCATCAGCATCGCCAGCCCGCGCGTCCGAAGCCGCGGGAAGCCAGCCGCCGGCCGCGGCGGCCCGCCCGCACCGCACCCGCTGGCCGGTGATCGGCATCATCGCGGCAGCCTCGTTTGGCATGGAAATGGCCGTCAGCGCGCGCTACGGGTACCACCGGGACGAGCTGTACTTCCTGCAGGCCGGGCAGCACCCGGCGCTCGGCTACGTGGACCAGCCGGCCCTCACCCCGCTGGCCGCCCACGCGATGGCGGCGGCGACCGGCAACACGCTCGTGGGCCTGCGGGTGCTGCCCGCCCTGCTGCTGGCCGGGCTGGTGATCCTCGCCGCGGCGATGAGCCGGCTGCTCGGCGCCGGGCGCACCGGCCAGGCCGTCGCCGCGCTGGCCACCGCCGCCTGCGGCGAGTATCTGGGGGCCGCGCATCTGTTCTCCACCACGACCTTCGACTTCTTCTTCTGGGCGCTCACCCTGTATCTCGCCACGCGCCTGATGGTGTCCGCCGATCCGCGCTGGTGGGTCGCGATCGGCGCCTGCGTGGGTGTGGGCATGAACGCCAAATGGGCGGTCGGGGTGCTGGCGGCCGCGCTGCTGGCGGGGTTCGCGCTCACCTCGTCCCGTGCGCTGCTGCGGAGCCGGTACCTGGTGGCCGGTGCCGTCATCGCCGCCGCTCTGGCCTGGCCCGACCTGGTCTGGCAGGCCCAGCACGGCTGGCCCAACCTGGCGGTCTTCCACGCCCTGCACGGCCAGGCGGGCCACAACATGGTGGTCTACTGGCCCGCGCAGATCCTCTACACCGGGTTCGTGCTCACCCCGGTGTGGGTGGCCGGCCTGTGGTGGTGCCTGCGCCACCCGGCGGCGCGGCGGTTCCGGCCGGCCGGGATCGCGGCGGTGATCACGCTGGTGCTGTTCTTCGTCGCGGGCGGCAAGCCCTACTACGCGGGCGGGATCTACACCTTCCTGTTCGCCGCTGGCGCGGTGCCTGCCGAGCGCTGGCTGGCCCAGCGCCCGCTCCGCCCCGGCCGGGCGGCCGCGAATCTGGCGCTGTCCACCGCCGCGGTGGCACTGATCGCCCTGCCGCTGCTGCCGGCCGCCACGCTGGCCACCGTCCCGCTCCAGAAGATCAACTACGACCTGGCGGAGACCATCGGCTGGCCCCGGCAGGTCGCCCTGGTGGCCCGGGTTTACCACGCGCTGCCGCCGGTCCAGCGGGCCACCACCGCGATCCTGGCCGGCAACTACGGCGAGGCCGGGGCCATCGACCGGTACGGGCCCGGCGACGGGCTGCCGCCGGCGTTCAGCGGCGCCAACAACTTCTGGTACTGGGGCCCGCCCCCGGCGCGCGACCGGTCGGCCATCGCGGTGAACATCGACCCGGCGCTGCTGCGGCGGCTGTTCACCACGGTCCGTGAGGTCGCTGTCTTCCGCAACGGCCTGGGCGTCAGCGACGACGAGCAGGGGGCCGTCATCTACCGGGCCACCGGGCTGCGCACCAGCTGGGCGAAGGCGTGGCCGCTGCTGCGCGACTTCTCCTGACGCGCCGGCCACCCAGCCGTCCCGCCGCCCGCCCGACCCGGAATTGGGCGGCGGGCGGCGGGCGTGAGAGCATCGTGCTGCTGGTTCCCGGACCGAGAAGGAGCGATGCTGGCACAGGGCGCCCGGGCGATCCGCGCCGTGGCCGCCGCGGCGGGCCTAGCCGCCATGGTCGCGGCCGGCCTGACCGGGTGCGCCGCCGCAGCCGCCCCCGCCGCCTCCCCGATCCAGATCGGCACCAGCTACATGCCGGTCCCGGTGTCGGCCGGCACCACCGTCGCGTACGTGGTCATCCGCAACAACGGCGGCGCCGACCGGCTGCTGTCCGCCCGCACCAGCGCGGGCGGGCAGGTCGCCTTCCGCGCCCCGGACGGGCACGGCAGCCCCCTGGTCATGCACACGGTCGGCTCGATCGCCATCCCGGCACACTCCACCTTCGCGATGGTCCCCGACGGCTACCACCTGCTGATCACCGGCGCGGGGCCGATCCACGGCGGCAGGGACGTCACCCTGACCCTGGTCTTCGCGCACGCCGGCGCGGTCCCGGTGGTGGTGCAGGTCACCAACCCGGCGACCGGCGGCAGCAGCTACTTCCTGAACTGAGCGCCCGGGCCGCGTGCCCGGCTGGTGGTCACCCCGAAGACGGCCGCCAATCACATCGAGCGCATCTACGCTAAGCCCGGCATGCCGGCCGGGGCGCCGCTACGCTGTACGCCACCCAGCACGGCCTGACGGGCGCGTACGAGCCCGCCGAGTTAGCAGCGAGCCGAGTTAGCAGTGATCTGGGGCGATGGGCTTCTACGGCACCACGGTTCTCCCGCGCGTCCTCAACGCCACCTGCGGCGCCAGGGCACTCCAGCCGCTGCGGGACCGGGTCTGTGCCGGGCTGGCCGGGGACGTCGTCGAGATCGGCTTCGGCTCGGGGCTCAACGTCCCGTTCTACCCGCGCGCCGTGACCAGGGTCACCGCGGTCGAGCCCTCCGACGCCAGCTGGCGGCTGGCGTCCGGGCGGGTCAGCGCGGCGGCCGTGCCCGTGCAGCGGTCCGGCCTGGACGGGCAGTCGCTGCCGTTCGCGGACGGCAGCTACGACGCCGCCCTGTCCACCTGGACGCTGTGCACCATCCCCGACGCCGCCGCCGCGCTCGGCGAGCTGCGGCGGGTGCTCAGGCCCGGCGGCACGCTGCATTTCCTCGAGCACGGGCTGGCCCCCGACGAGAGCGTGCGCCGCTGGCAGCACCGCCTCGACCGGCTGCACCAGCGGCTCGTCGGCGGCTGCCATCTCACCCGGCAGATCGCCGGGCTGGTGACGGCCGCGGGCTTCACCATCACCGAGCTCGACGTCTTCTACCAGGACAGCAGGCCGAAGGTCACCGGTGCCGAGTCGCTCGGCACCGCGGTCGCGCCCGGAGACTAACTAGTTGCGATCAAGCAAGTAATCCGGGGTAGGCTCGGAAAGTGTGCGGGAAGACCACGCGCTGAGGGCGGCGCCGGGCAGCGCCCACGCGGCCGGCAACGGGCACGCGCCACCGGCCGGTGGCCGCTACAAGTGGGTCGCCCTGTCCAACACCACCCTGTCCATCACGATGGCGACCATCGACGCCTCGATCGTGATCATCGCGATGCCGGCCATCTTCCGCGGCATCGGCCTGGACCCGCTGGCACCGGCCAACGTCACCTACCTGCTGTGGATGATCATGGGGTACCTGCTGGTGACGGCGGTGCTGGTGGTGACGCTCGGCCGGCTCGGCGACATGTTCGGCCGGGTGCGGATCTACAACCTCGGGTTCGTGGTCTTCACGCTCGCCTCGATCGCGCTCTCGCTCGACCCGTACACCGGGCCGCCCGGTGCGATCTGGCTGATCGTCTGGCGGCTGGTGCAGGCGGTCGGCGGGGCGATGCTGATGGCCAACGCGGCCGCGATCCTCACCGACGCGTTCCCGGCCCGCCAGCGCGGCATGGCGCTGGGCATCAACCAGATCGCCGGCATCGCCGGCCAGTTCGTCGGGCTGCTGCTCGGCGGGCTGCTGGCCGCGTGGTGGTGGCGCGCGGTGTTCTGGGTGAACGTGCCGATCGGCGTGGCGGGCACCATCTGGTCCTACCTGAGCCTGCGGGAGATCGCCAGCACCCGGCGGGCGAAGATCGACTGGGCCGGCAACCTCACCTTCGCGCTCGGCGCGGGACTGCTGCTCGCCGCCATCACGCACGGGATCCAGCCCTACGGCGGGCACACCACCGGGTGGACCAGCCCGTGGGTGATCACCGGGCTGGCGGGCGGCGCCGCCCTGCTGGCCGCGTTCTGCGTCATCGAGACCAAGATCGCCGAGCCGATGTTCCAGATGGGGCTGTTCAGGATCCGGGCGTTCGCGGCCGGCAACGCGGCGAGCCTGCTGGGCTCGATCGCGCGCGGCGGCCTGCAGTTCATGCTGGTGATCTGGCTGGCGGGGATCTGGCTGCCGCTGCACGGGTACGACTTCGCGGTCACCCCGCTGTGGGCGGGGATCTACATGCTGCCGCTGACCACCGGCTTCCTGATCGCCGGGCCGGTTTCGGGCTACCTGTCGGACCGGTTCGGCCCGCGCCCGTTCGCCACCGCCGGCCTGCTGGTGGCGGCCTGTGCGTTCTGCGGCCTGATGCTGCTGCCGGTGGTCTTCCCCTACTGGGCGTTCGCGCTGCTCATCTTCTGCAACGGGATCGGCTCGGGCCTGTTCGCCTCCCCCAACACCTCCGCGATCATGAGCAGCGTCCCGGCCCAGCACCGCGGCTCGGCATCGGGCATGCGGGCCACCTTCCAGAACTCGGGGATGGCCCTGTCGATCGGGATCTTCTTCTCGCTGATGATCGTCGGCCTGGCGGCGAGGCTCCCCCACGCGCTGGCCGCCGGCCTGCACGCGCAGGGGGTCCCGCAGGCGACCGCGGACCAGGTCAGCCACTTGCCGCCGGTGAGCACGGTGTTCGCGGCCCTGCTCGGCTTCAACCCGGTGCAGCACCTGCTGGCCCCGTCCGGCGTGCTCGCCACCCTCCCGGCGCACAACGTCGCCGTGCTGACCGGGACCCAGTTCTTCCCCCATCTCATCGCCGGGCCGTTCCATCACGGCCTGATCATCGTGTTCAGCGCGGCCGCCGCGATGTCGCTGGTGGGCGCCACGGTGTCGCTGCTGCGCGGGGGCCAGTTCTACTACGACGCACCGGACGGGGCCGGCCTCCCCGCTGCCCGCCCGGCGCCCCCGCAACCCATCCAGGCGCCCAACGGATCTGCCCCGCGCTCCCCTGCCCACGGCGGGTCCCCGCCGCCCGGTGAGCCGGTACACCCGGGCCCGCCACCGCCCGGCGCCCCGGCGCAGCCCGGCGCCCCGGCGCAGCCCGGCGCCCCGCGCTGATCCCGCGGGTGGGCTGGGCCGCCGCCCGCGCGCCGGATGCCCGTGCGTCCAATGCCCGCGCGCAGGATGCCCGCGGGCCGGATGCCCGTGCGTCCACCGGCTGTGCGTCCACCGGCTGTGCCCTGCGCCCGCTGGCCCGTGCCGCGTACCTGGCATAAGCTTTCTGCCGTGCCACGCTATGACTACCGCTGCCGGGCCTGCGGCGACACCTTCGAGGTCAGCCGCCCGATGGCGGAGGCGTCCGCCCCCTGCACCTGCCCGCAGGGCCATGACGACACCGTGAAGCTGCTCTCCACGGTCTCCGTAGGCGGCAGGTCCGGCGCGCGGGCCAGTGCCGCCCCCGGCCCGTCGGGCGGCGGCTGCTGCGGCGGCGCCTGCGGCTGCGGCTGACCCGGACCGCCACCGAACCGGCTCGCCGGAGGGCTCACCGATGTCCGCGATCAGCACCGACCGGCTCTATGGCGAGATCACCGGCAGCGCCGCGACCCTGGCCGGCCTCGTGGACGGCGCCGGCCTGGCCCGCCCGGTGCCCACATGTCCCGGGTGGACGATGCGGCAGCTGATCACCCATGTCGGCCGCGCTCACCGGTGGGCGGCCGCGATCGTGACCACCCGCTCCGCCGAGCCCATCCCGTTCCGGGAGATACCGGACGGCAAGCTTCCCGGTGACCAGCAGGCGCAGGCAAGCTGGCTCCGCGCCGGGGCGGCCGGGCTGGTGGACGCGGTCCGCGCGGCACCCGGCGAGCAGGTGTGGACGCACCTGGGCCCCGGGCCGGCCCGGTACTGGGCGCGCCGGATGGCCCACGAGACGGCCGTCCACCGCGCGGACGGGCAGATCGCCGTTGGCCAGCGGCCGCAGATCGACCCGGTGACCGCGGCCGACGGCATCGATGAATGGCTCGGCTTCCTGGCCTCGCCGGCCGACGGCGAGGACCGGCCGTCCCCCGCCAGCCTGCACGGCAAGGTGCTGCACCTGCACGTCACCGGCGCGGAGACGGGCACCGGCGAGTGGATGATCCGGCCCGCCGCCGACGGCGTCATGGTGGAGCCGGGCCACGGCAAGGGGGACGTCGCGGTCCGCGCCCCCGCCTCGGACATGCTGCTGCTGCTGATGCGCCGGCTCCCGGCCGGCGATCCCGCGGTCGAGCTATTCGGCGACGCGGCGGTGCTGGACACGCTGCTGGCCGCGGCCGCGTTCTGAGCCCGCGCCATCCGCGCGGCGGGACCGCTCCGCACCGCGGGACGGGCGGGCCCGGAGCGGGGCGGCGATCCCGCGCGGCCGGGCCGCCTACCCGTCTCTGGCGGGCTCCCCGTGAGAGGCGTTCGCCCGCCCCCGTCCCCAGTAGGCCTTGGGTGAGATCTGCTCCGGCGCCAGCCCGCGCGCGGCCAGCGCCTCCCGCAGCCGGAGCACGGCCGTGGCCTCACCGGCGAGGTAGGCGTGGCCCCGGCCCGGCGGCAGCGCCACCGCTGCGGCGGCCCCGGCCAGCGCCGCGGGATCCCCGGCAGGCCTGCCGTCCCGGTGCAGCCAGGTCACCTCGGCGTCCGCGGCGGTCACCAGGTCCTGCTCGCCGCCGGGGCCTGGCACCTCCAGGATCACCAGCGCCCGGGCA
>DATIXO010000136.1:0-2251 GCA_035518495.1 Streptosporangiaceae bacterium | reverse complement strand
GGGCGTGCGCCAGGTTGTGCTCCAGCGCGGCGTTGAAGATCGAGCCGAGCGCGGCGATGCCCGCCGCGATGCCGATCTGGCGGAACGTCGAGTTGACCCCGGACGCCATGCCGGCCCGCTGCGGCGGGACGACGCCGATCGCGGTCGAGGCCAGCGGCGGGTTGACCAGGCCGCCGCCGAGGCCGGCCACGATGAAGCCGGGGATCAGGGCCGTCCAGGAACTGTCGCCGGACAGCCCGCCCATGATGATCAGCCCGACGCCGACCAGCAGCAGGCCGGGCCCGATCAGCCAGCGCGCGGGTACCCGCTCGCTGAGCCGGCCGGCGATGGCCGCGGTGATGAACTGAGCCCCGCTGATGATGGCCAGCCGCAGGCCCGCCTGCTCCGCCGAGTAGCCCAGGGTGTCCTGCAGGTAGATGACCAGCCAGAGCAGCACGGCGTAGAGCGAGCCGTTCATGGCGAACGCGGCGATGGAACCCCCGGCGAAGGTCGGCGTCCGCAGCAGGGACAGGTCGAACATCGGATGCGCGACCCGCCGCTCGACGGCGATGAACCCGGCCAGCGTCACGGCCGCGATCACCAGGCAGGCGATGACGCCGGTGTCTGACCAGCCGTCCTGGCCCGCCCGGATGAGCCCGTAGATCAGGCTGACCAGACCGGCGGTCAGCAGCGCGAACCCGGCCCAGTCGGGCCGCGTGGGGTGGTCGGACTTGGATTCCTCCACCTTCCAGGCGGTCACCGCCACGGCGAGGACGCCGACGGGCACGTTGACCAGGAAGATGCCCCGCCAGCTCCACTCGGTGGTGATCACGCCGCCGAGCACCGGGCCCAGGGCCGTGGATATGCCCATCACCGCGCCCCACACCGCGAACGCCACCCCGCGATCCCGGCCGCGGAAGCTGTTCCCGAGCAGCGCCAGCGAGGTGGCGAACATGATCGCCCCGCCGACGCCCTGGCCGCTCCTGGACAGGATCAGCATCAGCGGATCCTGGGCCAGCCCGCACAGCAGCGAGCCGAGGGTGAAGATGACCAGGCCGATCTGGAACAGCAGCTTCCGGCCGTACCGGTCGGCGAGCACGCCAGAGGTCAGCAGCAGCGAGGCCAGGGTCAGGGCGTAGGCGTCCAGCACCCACTGCACGTCGGTGAAGCTGGCGTGCAGCCCGTCCTGGATGGCGGGCTGGGCCACCACGACGATCGTGACGTCGAGCAGCAGCATGAACATCCCCGTGCAGACCGCCAGCAGGGTCCACCATTTCTTATCCATAGGTTCCTCCCGTCAGCTGGCGCCTTCCCCGGGCGCCGCTCATCATGCTGCGCGATCTGGCCGGTGGTAATCCACGGTTAAGGCGAATTGTGCCGGATCTCGACTCTAGCTACGCTGGCTTGCGTGGAAGTCACTCAGCTAGACGCGATCGACCGGCAGATTGTCCACATCCTGGCAATCGAGCCGAGGGCGTCGTTCCGCACCATCGCCGCCGTGACCGGCATCTCCGACCAGACCGCCGCGCGGCGTTACCGCAGGCTGGCGGAGTCGGCCGGGTTGCGGGTCCTCGCCGTGCCGGACGGATCCCGGCTCGGCTGGACCGAATGGTTCCTCCGGCTGCAGACCACCCCCGGCGGCGCCGACTCGATCGCGGAGGCCCTGGCGCGGCGGCCCGACACCCGGTGGGTTCATCTCGCCTCGGGCGGGACCGAGATCATCTGCACGCTCGTGGCCCGTTCCGAAGAACAGCGCGACGCGCTGCTGCTGCGCGGCCTGCCCGGTAGCCGCCGCGTCGTGCAGATCTCCGCGCACTCGATCCTGCACGATTTCGCCCCGGGTCCGTGGCGCGAGGCCACCCGCGCGCTGTCCCCCGCCCAGCTGGAAGTGCTGGCTCCCCCCGGGGGACGACCGTCTTCTCCCGGGGGGACCCATCCCCCCGGACCCCCCTTGGGAGACCCCCCGGTACGGGGGGACTGCCCGTCCCCCCGTACCCCCCTGGCCCCCTCGGCCCCCCTGGCCCCCTCGGCCCCCCTGGCCCCCTCGGCCCCCCTGGCCTCGCTGGCCCCCGAGGACGAGCCGCTGCTGCAGGAGCTGGCCCGCGACGGCCGGGCCAGCAACGCCGCGCTGGCCGCGGCGATCCACTGGCACGAGTCCACGGTGCGGCGCCGGATCGAGGAGCTCTGCCGGTCCGGCCTGCTGTTCTTCGAGGTGGACGTCGACAACCGGGTCCTCGGCCTGAACGCGCACGCCATGCTGTGGCTCTCGGTG
>DATIXO010000135.1:0-29623 GCA_035518495.1 Streptosporangiaceae bacterium | reverse complement strand
CATCCTCATCACCACCCCGGAGTCGCTGTTCCTCATCCTGACCTCCCGGGCCCGCGACGCCCTGCGCGGCGTGGACACGGTCATCGTGGACGAGGTGCACGCGCTGGCGGGCAACAAGCGGGGCGCGCACCTGGCGCTGTCCCTGGAACGCCTCGACGCGCTGCGGGCCGGCGCCACGGCGGGTCCCTGCGCCGCTGACGCGGAAGGCGAGCCGCCTGCCCGCCCCGGAGCCGCCCAGCGGATCGGGCTATCGGCAACCGTCCGGCCGCCCGAGGAGGTGGCCGCGTTCCTGGGCGGGTCCCGGCCGGTCACGATCGCCGCCCCGCCGAGCAGCAAGCAGATCGAGATCATGATCGTGGTGCCGGTCGAGGACATGTCCGACCTCGACGCCCCCGGCGCGGTCACCCCGGACCCCGGCCTGGACAGCATCCCAGCCGTCCTGGTCGGCCCGGTGGGACCGGACGGCTCCGTCCCGGCCGTCCCGCCGCCCCCGGCCCAGCGCTCGATCTGGCCGCACGTCGAGGAGCGGGTGCTCGATCTCATCGGGCAGCACCGGTCCACCATCGTCTTCGCCAACTCCCGAAGACTTGCCGAACGGCTGTGCGGCCGACTCAACGAACTCGCCGCCGAGCGCGCGGAGGCGGCAGCCGCGGCAGCGGATGACCCGCCACCGCCCGCGCCGGCCGCCCCCGCCGTGCCGGCCCAGATCATGGCCCAGGCCGGCGCCTCGTCGGGCGCACCCGCCGAGATCGCCCGGGCCCACCACGGCTCGGTGTCCCGGCAGGAGCGGGAGCAGATCGAGGAGGCGCTGAAGGCGGGGCGCCTGCCCGCCGTGGTCGCCACCTCCAGCCTGGAACTGGGCATCGACATGGGCGCGGTCGACCTGGTCATCCAGGTCGAGTCGCCGCCGTCGGTGGCGAGCGGGCTGCAGCGCACCGGCCGGGCCGGCCACAACGTCGGCGACGTCTCCCGCGGCGTGTTCTTCCCGAAGTACCAGGGCGATCTGGTGCAGTCGGCGGTCGTCGCCCAGCGCATGCGGGACGGGGCGATCGAGGAGCTGCGCAGCCCGCGCAACCCGCTCGACGTGCTCGCCCAGCAGATCGTCGCGATGGTGGCGATGGACGACTGGGAGGTCGGCGCGCTGGAGCAGGTGATCCGGCGGGCAGCGCCGTTCAGCGGCCTCACCCGGCCGGTGCTGGAGGCCGTGCTCGACATGCTGGCCGGCCGCTACCCCAGCGAGGAGTTCGCCGAGCTCCGGCCCCGGCTGGTCTGGGACCGCACCACCGACACCCTGCACGGCCGCCCGGGCGCCCAGCGGCTGGCCGTCACCAGCGGCGGCACCATCCCCGACCGCGGGCTGTTCGGCGTCTTCCTGGCCGGGGCGCAGCGCCAGGGCCGCAACTCCCGCCGGGTCGGCGAGCTGGACGAGGAGATGGTGTACGAGTCGCGGGTCGGCGACGTGTTCGTGCTCGGCGCCACCTCCTGGCGGATCGAGGACATCACCGCCGACCAGGTGCTCGTCTCCCCCGCCCCCGGGCAGCCGGGCAGGCTGCCGTTCTGGCACGGCGACGCCCCGGGCCGGCCGGCCGAGCTGGGGCGCGCGCTCGGCGCGTTCTGCCGGGAGCTCGGCGCGGCGGGCGAGAAGGCGGCCACCGCGACGCTCCGCGGCGCGGGCCTGGACGAGCTGGCGGCGGCGAACCTGATCCGTTACCTGGCGGCGCAGCGGGAGGCCACCGGCTACCTGCCCGACGACAAGACGCTGGTGATGGAGCGGTTCCGGGACGAGCTCGGGGACTGGCGGCTGGTGCTGCACAGCCCGTACGGGGCACGGGTGCACGCCCCGTGGGCGCTGGCCATCGCCGCCCGGCTGCGTGAGCGCTACGCCGACATGGACGTGCAGGCGCTGCACACCGACGACGGGATCGTGCTGCGGGTGCCCGACACCGACGAGCCGCCGCCGGCCGGCATCGCCGAGTTCGACGCGGACGAGGTGGAGCCGCTGATCACCGCCGAGCTGGGCGGCTCGGCACTGTTCGCGTCCCGGTTCCGCGAGTGCGCGGCGCGGGCGCTGCTGCTGCCGCGCCGGCAGCCCGGCCGGCGCTCCCCGCTCTGGCAGCAGCGGCAGCGGTCGGCGCACCTGCTCGCGGTAGCGGCCAGGTACGGCACCTTCCCGATCGTCCTGGAGACCGTCCGGGAGTGCGTGCAGGACGTGTTCGACGTCCCGGCGCTGACCGGCCTCATGCGCGACCTGGCCAGCCGCAAGGTCCGGCTGGTGGAGGTGGAGACGCCGGCGCCGTCCCCGTTCGGCAAGTCGCTGCTGTTCCGGTACGTCGGCGCGTTCATGTACGAGGGCGACTCGCCGCTGGCCGAGCGGCGCGCCCAGGCGCTCGCGCTCGACTCCTCGCTGCTCGCCGAGCTGCTCGGCCAGGCAGACCTGCGCGAACTGCTCGACCCCGAGGTGGTCGAGCAGACGCAGAACGAATTGCAGCGGCTGGCCCCCGGCCGCGCCTGCCGCGACCTGGAGGCGGTCGCGGACCTACTGCGCACCATCGGGCCGCTGTCGGCGGCTGAGGTCGCGGACCGGTGCACCGAACCGGGCGCGGCGCCTAGCTGGCTGGCCGAGCTGGCGGCGCAGCGGCGGGCGATCGAGGTGCGGATCACCGGCGAGGCACGCTGGGCGGCGATCGAGGACGCGGGGCGGCTGCGCGACGCGCTCGGCGTGCCGCTGCCGCTCGGCGTGCCGGTCGCGTTCACCGAGCCGGTGCCCGACCCGCTGGAAGACCTGGTGGCCCGGTACGCGCGCGGCCACGGCCCGTTCACCACCGCCGACGTCGCCCGCCGGTACGGCCTCGGGCAGGCGGTCGTCACCGGCGCGCTGCGGCGGCTGGCGGCGCAGCGCCGGGTCAGCGAGGGCGAGTTCCTGCCCGGCGGGCGAGGCGCGGAATGGTGCGACGCCGAGGTGCTGCGGCTGCTGCGGCGCCGCTGCCTGGCCCGGCTGCGCAAGGAGGCCGAGCCGGTCCCGGCGGAGGTCCTCGGCGCGTTCCTGCCCGCCTGGCAGAACGCGGGTCAGCGGCTCACCGGGCGTGGCGACGGGCCGAGACCCGGCAGCAGCAGGCGGATGGCCAGGCCGGATGCGGTGTACGACGCGGTCGAGCAACTGGCCGGAGCGCCGGTGCCGGCCTCCGCGCTGGAGACGCTGACGCTGCCCGGCCGGGTGCCCGCCTACCAGGGCGCCGTGCTGGACGAGCTGACCGCCGCCGGGGAGATCGTCTGGGCGGGCGCGGGCGGGCTGCCGGGCGGCGACGGCTGGCTGGTGCTGGCGCCCGCGCACACCGCCCCGCTGCTGCTGCCCCCGCCGTCCGAGATCACCATGACGCCGCTGCACGAGGCGGTGCTCACGGTGCTGGACGGCGGCGGCGGGATGTTCTTCCGGATGATCGCCGACCGGGCGGCGGGGCTGCTGGCCGACGCGGAGCGGCGTGGCCTGACCGATACGGCGGTGGTGGCGGCGGTCTGGGACCTGGTGTGGGGGGGACGGCTCACCAACGACACCCTGGCGCCGCTGCGCACGGTGCTCGGCACCGGGCGGCCGGTGACCGGCACCGGCCGGCCACCCGGCCCGGGGCCGAATGGGCTGGGCCGGCCCGATGGGCCGGGCGGCCCAGGTGGTCCCGGCTGGGTGCCGCGGCCCAGGCCGGGCCGGGCCAGCCGGTTCGGGACCCGCAGGCCGGGCTCGGGCCGTATGGGCACGGCCAGCCGCACCGGGCCGCCCACGGTGACCGGCCGTTGGTCGCTGCTGCCGGAGCCCGACCCGGACCCGACCCGGCGGCTGCACGCGCTCGCCCGCACACTGCTGGAACGGCACGGCATCGTGACCAAGGGCGCGGTCACCGCCGAACGGACGGCCGGCGGGTTCGGCGTGCTGTACCCGGTGCTGCGGGCGATGGAGGAGACGGGGCACTGCCGCCGCGGCTACTTCGTCGAGGGCCTGGGCGGCGCCCAGTTCGCGCTGCCCGGCGCGGTGGACCGGATGCGCGCGATGGCCGCGGACGCGGCCTCGCCGCCGCCGTCCCCGGAGAGCCAGCCCCGGTGGCCGGGGGCGCCCGCCGAGCCCTGGCCGGGCGGCACGAAGGAGCCGCCCGGCGCCGCTGGCCCGGCCGTGACCGTGCTGGCGGCGGCCGACCCGGCCAACCCGTTCGGCGCGGCGCTGGCCTGGCCTGCCCGGCCCGGTGAGGTGCCCGGCGGGCACCGGCCTGGCCGCAAGGCCGGGGCCCTGGTGGTGCTGTCCGGCGGGCAGCTGGTCCTGTATGTGGAGCGTGGCGGCAAGACGCTGCTGTCGTGGACGAGCGACCCCGCGGTGCTGGTCCCGGCGGCGGCCGGCCTCGCCGAGGCGGTGCGCGGCGGTGCGCTCGGCCGCCTCACCGTCGAGCGGGCCGACGGCTCGGGGGTGTACGAGTCGCCGCTGGCCCAGGCCCTGGCTGACGCCGGGTTCCGCCCCACCCCCCGTGGCTTGCGGCTGCGCGGCTAGGCCGCTTCCCTGAGAGGGGCGGCCCCGCGCGAAGGACGACATCCGGCCGGAATGCTGACCAGGCGGCTAACCGGCCGGCGCGGTCTCCGTGCCGCGAACAGTAGTCAGGCGCCTGGCGCGGCCGTGTCCCGCCGCGCTGCCCATGCCCGGTCCAGGAATACCGCAACCGCGGCTGCGAGCAGCGCGGCCGTCGCCGCAATCAGTATGATCTGCCAGCCGGGCATGCCACCGATGACAACGGTGTGAATCTGGGGCTGGACGGGGATTGGGCCGCCAGCGCCTCCCACTGGTGGCACCCTGTTGGCGAATGCTGACGGAGCTAGTGTGGCAAGGGCCAGCGCGGCGGCGGCGAGCCCGGCCAGCGCGATGGCGATACGGCGGATGTGGTTCATCGAGACCTCCGGTGAGCGAGTTGAGCTTCGACCAGAGCATGCGGCCACGGCGATGCGGCACGGATCGGGCGATTGCCCACGATCGGGGCCTGCGGGTGTTTAGATTCGCCCCGGCTCGTGTTTAGTGCTGCCAGAGCCGAGCAGGCCAGCGCGTTCGGCCAGGGCAGCTGCCTGCACACGGTTGGCTGTGCCGAGCTTGCGCAAGATGTTGCTGACATGCACACCGGCGGTCTTGGGGCTGATGTACAGCTCGGCGCCGATCTGCGCGTTGGTCCGCCCGGCGGCTAGCAGCCGCAGCACCGCCAGCTCCCGGGCGGTCAGCCCATAGGGTCCGGGCTGACCGCCCGGGGCGGCGGCGGGGACGTCTCGCATGGCCTGGAGGGGAATGCGGGCCCTTTCGGCAAGCACTCGGATCTGGGCCAGCAGCGGCGCGTGACTCTCGGCGGCCGCCGCGGCCGCCTGCAGCGCGCCGGCGGCGACCCCGGCGGGCAGGCCGGCATCCAGCTCGGCCTGGGCCTGGCGCCACCACGCGTATCCAGCACGGTGCGGCCAGCCCAGCCCGTCCCAGGCTTTGGCCGCGAAGGCCCAGGCGGCGGGATCGCTCTCTCCCGCCAGCCTGCTGCGCTCGGCTGCCCAGCGGGCGCGGTCGGCGGGGATGTAGACCAGTGCCGGGTGGTCGGTGAAGGGGGCGCCCGCCACCTGGTCCACCCACGACGCCAGACCGTCGGCGGCGGCCAGGGCTCCTGCCACCGCGGATTCGTCCCGCCGCGCCCGCGCCCGCTCGGCCAGGTCGGCGCAGGCGCGCATTCCCGCCACCAGCGCTGGCCCGCAGAGATAGGCGATCGGAGGCGATGCACCCGCGGGCAGGGCCCGGACGACTTCTTCCAGCGCCTCGGCGGGCCGGCCAGTCCACGATGCCAGTTCCGCCATCAGCAATGGCAGGCCTGTGACGGAGCTGAAAAGGCCCGCGCGGTCCAGGAGGGTGGCCTTGATCCGCTGCAGGCGCCCTCGCGCCGCTTCCATGTCGCCGCGCAGGATGTCCAGCTCGGCTCGGCACAGGTGTGCATACGGGTGGCGGCGCTCGGGCTTCCCGGTGGTCAGCGGGCCGATCAGCTCGGCCGCCTCGGCGGTGCGCCCGCACTCGATCATCCCCGAGCAGGCGTTGCCGGCCAGGAACTCGGCGTCGAGGCTGCCCTCGCGGCCCGTCTGGCGCGCGACCCGCAGGGCGCCCAGCGCCACCTCGATCGCTGCCTGCTTCTTCCCTGCCTTGTCCAGGGCCGTGGCTTCAGCGAGGGCGACCGACACGATCGCCCTGCCATCCCCGGAAGCCTCAGCCAGCGCCCGGGCCCGGTCTATGAGCGCGAATCCCTCTTCGACATCGCCGCGCTCGAACGCGTGTTCGGCCAAGGCTGTCCAGGCCTGCGGGACCAGCGCCGCCGCACCGGATGCTTCCGCGATCTCCAGCGCCCGCCGGAAGGCGGCCCGGCTGGCCTCCCGGTCACCTTCACCCGTGCTCGGGTAGATACTGCCGTAGCGGTACCAGGCCTCGGCGAGACCGGCCGATGGCGGGCCCTGCCCGCTCAGCCGGATCGCCTCCTCGGTCAGGTGGAAGGCGGCCGCGGGCTCATCGAGGATGCCGAACGTGGCCACGCGCAAGTGGATGGCCGCCGCGGTGTCCCGGTCTGCGTGGCTGGCGAACCGGCGATGGGCTTCGACGGCGAGCGCCCTGGCGTGCTCACCGTCGCCTGATGTCTCCAGCGCGTCGACCGCCTGCACATACAGCCGGGGCAGGTCAATGCCAGCCGGCCAGGCGGTACCCGGCAGCTCCCGGCACAAGTCGATCGCCCGCAGGAAGTGCGCCGCCGCCTGAGGGTAGCCGAACACCCGCTCAGCGGCCCGGCCTGCCGCCAGCCGGGCCGGCAGCTCCTGGGCCGGCTGGGCGGCCGCGGCCCAGTGCCCGGCCGCCTCAGCGGCCAGCGCCTCATCGCCCACCGACTCCAGCACCCGCGCGGTCCGCTCATGCAGCGTCGCCCGCTCACCGGGCAGCAGTGCCCCGGCCACCGCCTCGGCAAGCAGCGCATGCCGCGGCCGGTGCACTCCGCCAGCGGTGTCCTCGGCCAGTAGCCGGGCCGCGGCCAGCTCCCGCAGCCCGCTGCGCACCGCAGCCGCGACCAGCCCGGCGACCTCACCCAGCGCCGCCTCGGTCAGCGGCCGCCCCGCGACCGCCAGCGCTGCCAGTACCTCCCGGGCCTGACCACTGCATCTGTCAGCCCGCGCCAGCAACAACTCCGCCAGCCGGGCCGGCAGCCCTGGCAGCACCCCACCCGCACCCTCCACCGCGCCACCCGCCGGGTCGGCCAGTGCGGCAGCCACCAGCTGCTCGGTGAAAAACGGGTTACCCTCCCCGCGGGCATACACCTCATCGGCCAGCCCGCCCAGCGCGGGCCCGCCCACCAGCGCGGCGACTTGCTCACCCACCTCGCCCCGGCTCAGCGGGCCGAGCCTGATCTCCTCCACCGCCGCGCTGCCGCGCATCTGTGCCAGCCAGCCGGCCACCTGCGCATCCAGCGGCACCTCATCGCTGCGGCAGGTCGCCACCACGGTCAGCCGGGCTTCGCGGTGTGATCGCAGCAAGAAGGTCAGGCAATCCAGCGTCGCGGTGTCCGCCCAGTGCACATCCTCCACCACCAGGCCAGCCACCGACCGGCGGGCCACTGCCGCCAGCAGCTCCGCCACCCCGGAATACAGCCGTTCGCGCTGCCACTCCCCGCCCTGGCCGCCCTCATCGGGCCCACCCGGCCCCAGCCGCGGCACCAGCCGCGCCACATCAGCCCGCACATAGGACGGAACCATGCCCAGCGCCGCCTCCAGCAGCCGACCGCCCGCCAACCCGCTCAGCTCCCCCAGTGCCTGCGCTACCGGCAGCAACGGCAGCTTCTCCGCCAACGGCAGGCACCCGCCCCATAGCGCGATGGCCCCGCCGCCAACGGCCCGGCGCATGCCCTCCCCGGCGAAACGGGTCTTGCCCATGCCAGCGTCGCCCACCACCAGCAGCAGCCGCACATCACCGGCTAGCGCTTCCTGGAAGTGGTCCAGCTCGCGCCCACGGCCGACAAACACCACCCGAGTCCTCCACCAGCCCAGCTCACCAGCCAGCATCCCGCCGTCAATGCCAGCACACAACAGCCAGCCCCGCCGAACCCAAAGTGCAGCCAGTCATCAGGCATGATCCGGCGCCTGCCAGCGCACGCGCAGGGCCGGTGGCTTGCGGAAGACCAGGCCGCGGGGCGCGCTCGGGTGATCGGGGTCGAGCCGCAGGCCGGGCAGGCGCAGCACGGCACGCACCCCGGCCTGCGCCTCCAGCCGGGCCAGGTGAGCGCCCAGGCAGAAGTGCGGGCCGTGCGCGAAGGCGAGGTGCAGCCTGGAGTTGGGGCGGCGGACGTCGAACGCGTCGGGGTCGGCGAAGACCGCGGGATCGCGCCCGGCGCCGGCCAGGGATACCGTCACCAGGTCGCCCCGCCGGACGCTGGCCCCCCCGATCCGCAGATCGCGGGTGGCGTACCGGTCCACCACCGCCGCGGCCGGCTCGAGCCGCAGCGACTCCTCCACCGCGGCTGGCACCAGCCCCGGGTCGGCGGTCACCTGCGCCAGCTGGCCAGGATGGCCCAGCAGATGGAGGATGGCGTTGGCGATCATGCCCTCGGTGGTCTCGATCCCGCCGAACATCAGCACCGCGGCGTTCGAGACGACCTCACCGGTGGACAGGCTGGTGCCGTTGCCGGCCGCGGCCGCGCTGGCCAGCAGCGAGGCGTGGCCGCGATCGGCCGCGATCACGGCGCGCAGGCTCGCGTCGAGCATCCGGAACGCCTCCGCCCCCGCCGCACTCACCTCCCGGCCGGTGGGGCCCGGCACCCCAGCCGGATGGGGGGCTCCGGCCGGGCCAGGGGCACCCGCCAGGGCCGACACCGCCGCCACGATCGCGCCGTACCACCGCAGGATGGTGGCGGGGTCGGCCTGGCCGAGCCCCAGCGCCTCGGCGACCGCGCCCACCGCCAGCGGGCCCGCCAGGCCTGGCCGCAGATCGGCGGCGCCCAGCGGGCGCAGCGCCGCCACCAGCCGGGCCGCTTCCGCCTCCACGTAGCTGGCCAGCCGCGACCGGACCTCGGCGTGAGAGAACCCGCGGGTGAACGGGCCCCGGTGACGGCCGTGTTCGGCCCCGTCCAGGGAGAGCATGCTCGGCCCGACGACCCGGGCGGTGGAGAACCGCGGGTCGTCGACGGTGAAGGCGGCGCTGTCGCGCAGCACCCGCAGCGCCAGGTCCCGCCTGGTGACCAGCCATCCGTTGAGCGCAGGCAGCCAGGACACGGGCTCATGCTGGCGCAGCCGGGCCAGCAGCGGATGCGGATCGGCTTCGAGATCGGCCAGGGTCACGCCCTCGCCGAGCGGGAAACCGCGGTAACCGCCTGCCGGCCCGGCGGGGCGCTGCTCGGGGACACCGGGCACGCTGCCGACGGTAGCGCAGGCGCCCGGCTCACCGGGCGGTCCGGGCCCGCTCAGCGGCCGCCTCGGCCAGTCGCGGCGCTCATTACCGGGCCGCACCCGGCATAATGCTTGACATGCGATTGTCCGCCCGTGCCGATTATGCGCTTCGCGCCGCGATCGAACTTGCCGCGACCGATCGCGATCACATCACCGCCGAGCAGCTGGCACGGGCGCAGGACATTCCGGGCAAGTTCCTCGAGGCCATCCTGACCCAGCTGCGCCGGGCCGACCTGGTACGGAGCCAGCGCGGCCCGGAGGGCGGGTTCTGGCTGGCCCGGCCCGCGGCCGACATCTCGCTCGCCGACATCATCCGGGCGATCGATGGACCGCTCGTCGGCGTGCGCGGCGAACGGCCCGAGAAGGTCGGTTACAGCGGCGCCGCGGAACCGCTGCAGACCGTGTGGATCGCGTTGCGCGCCAACGAACGGGCGGTCCTGGAGGAAGTGACGCTGGAAGACATCGTCACGCGTCATCTCCCGCTCCGGGTCCGCGAGCTCGCGGAGGATCCGCGGGCATGGGCGAGCGGGTCCTAGACCCTAGCGGCGCTCCAGGTCACTAGCAGCGCTCCCGGTCAGCAGCCTCAGACCGTGACCATGTCGGTGATGTCGCGGATCCGGCGGGCAGTCTCGTCGTCGAAGGCCGCTGGCTGGCCGGGACGCAGCCGCACCGCATCGAGGACCGCAGCGGCCTCGTCACCGAGTTCGCCGCCCGAGGGCAGCGTGATCCCGGGCCGCCCGGCGCCGCTGAACGCCTGCGGCACCTCGACCGGGGCATCCATGCCGACAGCGGCATGGCTGACAGTGGCGTGCCTGACAGTGGCGTGGCTGACAGTGGCGGGCGCCTCCAGCGCCGGCTCCCTGGCCCCGGCGAGCATCGGCTCGCTCTGGAGCTCCGCGAGCGCGAAGTTGTCCGACACTTCCCGGAACACCTGCGACAGCGGCGCCCCGAGGGCTGAGCAGATCGCGGCCAGCAGCTCCGAGGACGCTTCCTTCTGGCCGCGCTCGACCTCGGACAGGTATCCCAGCGACACCCTGGCCGCGGCGGAAACCTCACGGAGGGTGCGACCCTGCCGGAGGCGCAGCCGCCGCAGCGCGTCACCAAGCAAGTGACGAAGCAGCACCATGGTCGCGCTCCCTTCCCGAGGTCAGTCTTCCCGAGGTCATTCTCACACCACCACGTTACCTGGCTTCACCGACAGTGCGGGAGGGCGCAAGCAGCCGTGTTCGCTGATGACGTAACGCTGTAATCACGGCGTTTCTTCCCCCAGCACGCTCCACAGCAGCCGCAGCGACCGCTCCACCGTGCCACGCCGGATCTCGTCCCTGCTGCCGGACAGGGCCAGCGTCTGGACCACCGGGCCGCCGCCCGCGCTGACCGCGATGTGGACGGTGCCCGGCGGCTTGCCGTCCTGCGGGTCGGGCCCCGCTACCCCGGTGGTCGCCACCCCGATCGCGGCCGCCAGCCGTTCGGCGATCCCCGTGGCCATCGCGCCCGCCACCTCCGGATCGACCGCGCCCCGTTCCGCCAGCAGGGCCGCTGGCACGCCCAGCAGCGCCGCCTTCAGGTCGGTGGCGTAGGCGATCACCCCGCCGCGGAAGACCACCGAGGCGCCCGGGACCGCGGTGATCGCGGCGCCGAGCAGCCCGCCGGTGAGCGACTCGGCGACAGCGACGGTCTGCCGCCGCTGCGCGAGCAGCCCGACGATCCGCGCGGCCAGGTCACCGCCGGCCGGTCTGGCCGGTCCCGTGCCCGGCGGCCCGGCGCCGCTCACCGCACCGCTCCCGCGCCAGCGGGCGGCCGCCGGTGCAGCCGCACCGCACGCATGCCGTAATCGATGCCGGTGACCACGGTGACGGCCACCGCGGCCGCCATCACCACCTCCCGCAGCGCTGCCGGCGGCCCCGGCAGCACATACAGAGCGATCGCCACCAGCTGCAGCAGGGTCTTCAGCTTGCCGCCCCGGCTGGCCGCGATCACGCCCCGGCGGATGACCCAGAACCGCAGCAGGGTCACCGAGATCTCCCTGGTGAGGATCACCGCGGTCACCCACCAGGGCAGCTCACCCAGGGCGGACAGGGTCACCAGCGCGGAACCCGTGAGTGCCTTGTCGGCGATCGGGTCAGCGATCTTGCCGAAGTCGGTGATCAGGCCCCGGCGCCGGGCGACCCGGCCGTCCAGCAGATCCGTCACCGACGCCACGATGAACGTGGCGAACGCCGCCACCCGCCAGCCGGGACTACCGGCCAGCAGGCAGGCGACGAAGACCGGTACCAGCGCGAGGCGCAGCACCGTCAGCGCGTTGGCGGCGTTGACCAGGCCGGGGCCGGGCAGCGCAGTCGCCGCTGGCCGCGCGGGCTGTGTCTCCCGAGCGGGCTGGGCGGCCGGCGCGGGGCGGGCAGGCTGGGCCGCTCCCTGGGGCGGATCACCTCCGGGCAGCACGGCCCGCCCCGGTCAGCGCGGCTGGCCCGGCCGCGGCGCGGCGGCCGGCGCGGCCGGAAGGGCGTCCGCCATCAGGTCCACTCCCTGCGACGCCACTACCCTGGCGCTGACCAGGCTGCCGGTGACCAGCGGCGCGGGCGAGCTCACGGTCGTCGCTCCGTCCACCTCGGGTGCCTGATGGGCCGCCCTGCCCTCGTAACGCTGGCCGCCGAGATCCTCCTCGATGAGGACCTCGACCGTGCCGCCGACCCGGTCGGCGGCGCGCTGGGCCATGAGCTCCTCGGCGATATCGGACAGCTCATCCGCCCTGTGCGCGATCTCCGCCGGGTCCAGCTGCCCCGGCAGCGAGGCTGCCTCGGTCCCCTCCTCGTCGGAGTAGCCGAAGATGCCGATCGCGTCCAGCCGGGCCAGCGACAGGAACCGCTCGAGCTCGGCCAGGTCGGCGGCTGTCTCACCGGGGAATCCCACGATGAAGTTGGACCGGATGCCCGCCTCCGGGCACGCCTGCCTGATCTGGCCGATCAGGGCGCAGAACCGCTCAGTGTCGCCGAACCGGCGCATCGCCCGCAGGATGCCGCCGCTGGCGTGCTGGAACGACAGGTCGAAGTAGGGTGCGACACCCGGCGTGGAGGTCATCACCGTGACCAGGCCGGGCCGGACCTCGGCGGGCTGGAGGTAGCTCACCCGGACCCGGGCGATCCCCGGTACCGCCGCCAGAGCGGCAAGCAACTCCTCCAGCAAGGCGAGGTTGCCCAGGTCCTTGCCATAGGAGGTGGAGTTCTCGCTCACCAGCAGCAGCTCGGTCACCCCCTCGCCAGCCAGCCAGCCAGCCTCGGCGATCACGTCCTGCGGAGGGCGGGACAGGAACGCGCCGCGGAACGCCGGGATCGCGCAGAAGCTGCACCGGCGGTCGCACCCGGAGGCGATCTTCAGCGGCGCGACCGGGCCGCCGCCCAGCCTGCGCCGCACTGTCCGCGGCCCCGAGGCGGGGGCCGTTCCCGGCGGCAGGTCGGCGATGGCGCTGCCCGCGCCGGGGATACCGGTGCCGGGCATGGCATGGCCCGGGACGTGCGGCTGGGGGGCAGCCGGGCGGCCGACGGGGGCGATTGGGAGCAGCCGCCGCCGGTCCCGCGGCTCGTGGGCCGGCAGCCGTTCGCCGGCCAGCACCGCGTCCAGCCGGGCGGCGATGTCGCCGTAGTCGTCGAAGCTCAGGATCTGCGCCTCGGGCAGCGCCTCGGCCAGCTGTGAGCCGTACCGCTCAGCCAGGCAGCCTGCCGCGACGACGCGGGCGCTGCCGGACGCGGCGCCGAGCAACTCGGCGATCGATTCCTGCTTCGCCGCCTCGATGAAGGCGCAGGTGTTGACGAGCACCACGCCCGGCTCCGCCGCGTCCCCGTCACCGGCCAGTGTCCAGCCGGCCGCGTCGAGCCGCCCCGCGAGTTCCTCGGAGTCGACCTCGTTCCGCGCGCAGCCCAGGGTGATCAGGCTGACGGTGCGCTCCCCCGCCTGCGGCTTCTCCTTACTCGGCACACCGGCAGACTACGGTAAGCCGGCCGTGCGGACGAACGGCGCCGCAGCGGCCACCGGGCCCCGCCGGCCGTGGCGCACGGCCGTCAGCCCGCCGCCTGGCTGGACAGTCTTGTTCCCGGCCCGAGGCTCAGCGTCAGCGGCCCGGCCGAGCCCGGCCGGCCGAAGTTCTTGCCGTTCACAGTGAGCAGGATCCCGCCCGGGTTGCCGATCTGCATCGTCACCGGATGGCGGAACGTCCAGGTCTTGGTGCTCCCCCCGACCACGTAGTCCTGGGACAGGTAGGCGCCGCTTGAGGTGGTGAACTCGACCCAGCAGTCCTCGATGGCGGTCAGCCGGACCACGACCGAGTGGCTGGCGTGGGTGGGGGTGACGGAGGGGGCGGGCGAGGAAGGGGCGGCAGAGGCCGACGGGCGGCCGCTCGGGTGAGATACCGCGGCGATGTGGTTCGGCGCGGCCACCGCCGTCACCGCCCGGTACACGCCGTAGCCCAGTACGACAGCCAGCACGATGATCATCGCCACGCTCCAGTTGGGCGAGCGCCGCTCCTTCAGCTTGATCGGTGTGGCCGGCTCGAAGACGTCCGCGGCCCTGATCGCCTCGGGAGCACCGTGGGTGGCGTCGTATTCGCGGATCAGCTCCTCGGGATCGGTCCCCACCACGCGGGCGATGCTGCGGATGTGGCCGCGGGCGTAGAAGTCGCCCCCGCATGCCGAGAAGTCACCGTGCTCGATGCCCCGGATGATCGTCTCCCGGATGCAGGTTCGCTGACTGACCTGCGTGATGGTGAGACCGGCTTGGCTACGGGCCTGCGCCAGGGTGTCACCGATGCTCAAGCCACGCCTCCGCTGCGGTTGTGGCACTGCCGCCGCCGCCCTTGGACGCGAGCGCAGTGGCCGGATGAGAGCGGCCCGGGACCCGGGACCGGTAACCAAGTCTAGACCCGCCACTGACCCACTGTGAGGGCCAAAGGGCCCTGATCAGAGGTCTTGTCCGCCCCGCAGGGACGCCAGCACGCCAGCGAGATCGTCGGGGGTGACGAGGACGTCCCTCGCCTTGGATCCCTCGCTCGGGCCGACGATGCCCCGGCTCTCCAGCAGGTCCATCAGCCTGCCCGCCTTGGCGAACCCGACCCGCAGCTTGCGCTGCAGCATGGAGGTCGAGCCGAACTGGGTGCTGATAATCAGTTCGGCGGCCTGGATGAGCAGCTCGAGGTCGTCGCCGATGTCGGCGTCGATCTCGCGCTGGTGCCCCTCGGGCACGCCCACGTCCTCGCGGTACGAGGGCTGGGCCTGCTTGGTGCAATGGCTGACGATCTCGCGGATCTCCTTCTCCGAGACGAAGGCGTTCTGGATCCGCAGCGGTTTGCTCGCCCCCATCGGCAAGAAGAGCGCGTCGCCCTGCCCGATCAGCTTCTCCGCGCCCGGCTGGTCCAGGATGACCCGGCTGTCGGTCAGGCTGGAGGTGGCGAACGCCAGCCTGGTGGGGATGTTCGCCTTGATCAGGCCGGTGACCACGTCCACGCTGGGCCGCTGGGTGGCGACCACCAGGTGGATGCCGGCCGCCCGGGCCAGCTGGGTGATCCGGACGACGGCGTCCTCCACGTCCCGCGGGGCGATCATCATCAGGTCGGCGAGCTCGTCCACGATCACCAGCAGGTACGGGTAGGGCAGGAACACCCGCTCGCTGCCCGGCTGCGGGGTGAGCTTGCCCGCCCGCACCGCCTTGTTGAAGTCGTCGACATGCCGGAACCCGGAGGCGGCGAGGTCGTCGTAGCGGCGGTCCATCTCCCCGACCACCCAGGCAAGTGCTTCCGCCGCCCGTTTCGGGCTGGTGATGATCGGGGTGATCAGGTGCGGTATCCCGTGGTAGATCGCCAGCTCCACCCGCTTGGGGTCGATCAGGATCATCCGCACGTCATCGGGGGTGGCCCGCAGCAGGATGGAGCTGATCAGCCCATTGACGCACGTGGATTTGCCGGCCCCGGTCGCCCCGGCTATCAGCATGTGGGGCATCTTCGCGAGGTTGGCGACGACGGTCCGGCCCTCGACGTCCTTGCCCAGCCCGACCACCATCGGGTGGTGATCGGTCACGGCCGCCGGGGAGCGGAGCACGTCACCCAGGCTGACGATCTCCCGGTCAGCGTTGGGGATCTCCACCCCGATCGCGGACTTGCCGGGGATCGGGGACAGGATCCGCACGTCCGCGCTCTTCACCGCGTAGGCGATGTTCTTCGACAGCTGGGTGACCCGTTCCACCTTGACCGCATCGCCCAGCTTGATCTCGTACCTGGTCACGGTCGGCCCACGACTGAAGCCGGTGACCGCGGCGTCCACCTCGAATTGGTCCAGCACAGCGGTCAGCGCACGCACGACCGTGTCATTGGCCTGGGTCCGCTCCTTGGGGGCCGTGCCTGGACGCAGCAGCGCGGCCGGCGGCAGGGTGTAGCTGGAGTCACTCGACCCGGTCAGGGTGAGCTGCTCGGCCCGGCCCGGCGGGACGGCCGCCACCGCGGGCTGGCGCCCGGCAGTGGCCGGCCCGAACCCGAGCATGTCCAGCATGTGCTGATCGTCGTCGGTCGCGGCCGCCCCGTGGCCATCCGGGTCGCCGGCCGCCTCGGATCCCGCAGCCACCGTCGCGCCCGCGGGCGCCAGCGCTGCGGTCCCGCTCCCGGCGCCGGCCGCGCCATCGGCTCCGCTCGCGCCCCGCAGCAACGGCGTGTCGTACGGCTTGCTGTGATCACCCGCCTCGATCGCGGCTTGCCGCTTGCGCCCGAAGCGGGTCACGGCGCCCCCGCCGGTGCCGGGGTCATCGGGCAGGTCGCCCGTGTACCTGCGCCCAGACAGGCCGCGCAGCTCCGCCAGCCGGTCCGGTATCCGGTGCAGCGGCGTGCCGGTGATGACCAGCAGGCCGAACACGCACAGCAGCGCCAGTAGCAGAACCGCCACCCACGACGTCAGCACCGCCACGAGCGGGGCCGAGGCCGCGTAGCCGATCAAGCCGCCCGCCGCGCGCATCGCGTCGGCGCCGTCCGCGGGGGTGGGGGTGCCGTGGGCGATGTGCAGCAGGCCAAGGCCGCCGATGAGCAGGGCGGACCCGCCGATCGTCAGCCGGCCGGTCTCCGCGTTGCGGTCCGGGTGGCGCAGGAACCGCCAGGCCAGCAGGGCCAGCAGGATCGGCACCAGCCAGCCCAGCGAGCCGAACGCCCCCCCGACCAGCGCGGTCATGTCCCGGCTGGCGGCGTTGCCCAGGCTCCACCAGGTGGTGGCCGCGACCACGATGGCCGCGCTGAGGAAGGCCAAGCCCAGGCCGTCCCGCCGGTGCAGCGGGTCGAGGTCACGCGCGCTGCGGCCAACCGCCCGGGCGCCGGTCCCGGCCACGTGGGCGAGCACCATCCAGGCGCCCGACAGCACCCGCGCCAGCCAGCCGATGAAGATCATGAAGGGATCGGTCTGCGGCGGTTGCTTGCGCTTCGTGCGCCCGCCGCCCTTGCCACGGCCAGCGCCGCCGCGGGTGTTCCGGCCCTTGCCGCTGCCCTTGCGCGCGGATCCGCGGCCCGGCGGCGGCATGCTGCTGCGAGAGCGCCCGCCGGCCCCGGCCGTGCGGTTGCGTACGGCTGCCCCGCCCTGGGCCCGGGCGCTGCCCTTGGGGACACGGGTAGCCATGATGACCACGGTAGCCAGAAATACCTGCCTGCCGAAGCAGCGGCGGCCGCGTGTCGTGAGCCGGTAGCGAACGCGGCTGGCCCGCGGGCCCTGCGGCTGAGCGCACCACTGGGACTGGGTACCGGCCCAGGCTCAGCACGCGGCCGGGCAGCCATCAGCCCGGGGTTCAGCGCGCCGCCGGCGGGTAGCAGCCTGGTCAGGCCGCACGCTGGCCTGGCGGTCGGAAGGGTAAACGGCAATGGGCGGATGCGTGGCTGGGGCAGGAAGACTCCGCCAACCCTGTTGGCATTTGATGCCAGGTCAATTCAGGCTGGTGAGAAACCGTGCTGGGGCGTGACGGGGCCGCCCGGCCGGTGAGACGGACATCCCGGCGCGACGCCGGCCATTGCCATGGCCATGAGACGACGGAGGGCTTGTGACAACCTTGGCCCGCGGCCCGGCGGGGGCGCAGCCGCCGGCAAAGGCCCATCCGCCGGCGAAAACCAGGCGGAAGGCCGGGACGGGGGAACCGGACGGCACGGGGGAACCGGACGGCGCTGACCATCCCGCACTGTCCGGGCTGCCCGCCATGTGGCTGCGGGCCAACTGCCCCTGCGGCACCTGCCGCGATCCCGGCAGCGGGCAGCGGCTCGTCACCATCACCGACCTGCCAGCCCGCGTGACCGTGGCGGAGGTGCGGGCATCGGGTGAGGTGGTGGAGGTGGTCTTCGGCCCGGACGGCCACCGGGCCACCTTCGCCGCGGGCTGGCTCGCCCGCTACGGCCAGCCGGCGGCCGGGGTCACCCCCGCGCCGGACGGCCCCGACGACGACCGGGCCGAGGACGCCAAACGGCTGTGGGCCGCGGCCGACCTGCCCGGCGGGCTCCCGCACGGCTGGTGGCCGCGCTACCTGGCCGACCCGGTTCACCGCAGCGGGTGCCTGTCAGCCGTGCTCACGCAAGGGCTGGTCGTCCTGCATGAGGTGCCCTGCGAGCCAGGCGCCGTGCTGGCCGTGGCCAGGAGCCTGGGATATGTGCGGGAAACCAACTACGGCCGGCTCTTCGACGTGCGCGCCGAACCGGCCCCGGCCAACCTGGCCTTCACCAGGCGGCCCATCGCCCCGCACACCGACAACCCCTACCGCGACCCGGTCCCGAGCGTGCAGCTCCTGCACTGCCTGCACAGCGCGGCCGGCGGGGGCGAGTCAACGTTCGCGGACGGCTTCCGGGCCGCCGCGGAGCTGCGCCGGCAGGACCCGGCGGCCTTCGCCTGCCTCACCACCACCCCGGTGACCTTCGCATACTCCGATGCGGCCACCGTGCTGCGCGCCACCGCCCCGGTGATCGGCCTTGACCCGCGCGGGCGGATACGCCAGATCCGGCTCAACGGCCGGTCGCTCGCCCCGGTGCGCCTTACCGCGGCGCAGGCACGGGCGTTCTACACCGCCTACCGTGCCTTCGCCGAACTGGCCGCGAGCCCGGAAGCGACGGTCACGGCCAGGCTGTCCCCCGGCGACTGCGTCATCGCCGACAACACCCGCATCCTGCACGGCCGAACCGGGTTCACCGACAGCGGGGGCAGTGGGCGCCGGCACCTCCAGGGGTGCTACGCGGACCTGGACGGGCTCGCGTCGGCCGTGGCCGTCCTGGCCCGCGGGCAGGCAGGGAGGGCTGAGCAGTGACCGCCCCTGACCCCATCGGGGTGATCGCCGGCCTGTTCGCCGGCGAAGGCGCCAGCGACTACCTGGGTGAGCCGGTGACGCAGGCCTCGCACATGCTGCAGGCGGCGGCCCTGGCGCGGGCGGCCGGCGCGCCCCCGCCGCTGGTCGCGGCCGCCCTGCTGCACGACGTCGGCCATTTCACCTCGGTGATCAGCGGCCACGAGCTGATGCGCGGCACCGACAACCGGCACAGCGACGCTGGCGCGGACTGGCTCGCCCAGTGGTTCGGCGAGGAGATCACCGAGCCGGTGCGGCTGCATGTGGCGGCGAAACGCTACCTGTGCGCGGTCGAGCCCGGCTACCTGGCCGCCCTGTCCCCCGCGTCGGCCTACACGCTGGGCGTGCAGGGTGGCCCGATGGACGCGGCCGAGCGGGCCGAGTTCGAGGCGAACCCGCAGGCCGGGGCCGCGCTGCGGCTGCGGCGCTGGGATGACGCGGCCAAGGACCCGGCCGCCAGCCCGCCCGCCTTCGGCTACTACAAGTCGTTGCTGCGCCGCCTGCTGCGCCCGCGCCCGGCCGCGATCCCATGAGGCGCGGAAGGCCCCCGTCAGCCCGCTGGCGGGGCGACCCGGTAGTGGTAGCGGTGCACGGCGGTGAAGCCGCAGCGCGCGTACAGGGTCAGTGCCGCACGGTTGCCCGCCTCCACCTGCAGCAAGACCCGGCCCGCGCCCTGGCGGACCGCCGCGGCGGCCAGCGCCCTGGTCACCGCCGCGCCCAGCCCCCGGCGGCGGCAGCGGGGATCCACTTCGACCGCGGTGATCCCGGCCCAGCCAGCGGCCACCGAGACCCGGCCGACGGCGACCGTGCCGCCGCCAGCCGCCACGCTGGCGAACGCCTGCCACGGCGCCGACAGCAGCAGCCGCAGCGCGGCGGACGGCAGCCCGGCCCCCCGGTAGCGGTAACGCGCCAGCCAGGCCTCATCCGGCCGGCTGGCCAGCGTCACGGCCCACGCCATCCCGGTGGCCGCTGTGCCGGTGCCTGCCGCGCCGGTGCCAGCAGGCGCGGTGCCAGCAGGCGCGGTGCCAGCCACCTGCCCGGTACCGGCCGTCATCACCACCGCGGGGGCGGCCCGGACCCGCCAGCCGCGCGCGGCCAGGAGCCTGTCCAGCGGATCATCCGCCTGCCCGCCGTCCGGTGCCACGCCGCCGAGCGGCCCCGGGATGACGATCTGGGGTGGCAGCCCCCGGGCCCGGTACCACGTCTGCACCTCGTCCACTGCCCGCGTCAGCGGCAGACCGGGATCCCCCAGCGGCAGCGCCGAGTTGGCCCGGCCGGTGAACCCGCCGTCGGCTCGCAGCAGCCACGAGCCGAGCCGCGCGGTGTCGGCCGCCCGCCAGTGTGCCGCCGCGGCGCGCTCCAGGGCGGCGATCCCGGGCGGGGTCCCGGCGCCGGTCAGACCTCGATCACCACCGGGATGATCATGGGACGGCGCCGGTAGTTCTCGTTGACCCACCGCCCGACGGTGCGCCGCACCAGCTGCCCCAGCTGGTAGGCGTCGTTGATCCCGTCCGCCGCGGCCTTCGCGAGCGCCTCGTCGATGCGCGGCGTCACCTCGCCGAACGCGGCGTCGTCGATACCTGAGCCGCGGGCGTGGATCTCCGGCCCGGCGGCCAGCTTGCCGGTGGTCGAATCGACCACGATCACGATCGAGACGAACCCTTCCTCGCCGAGGATCCGCCGGTCCTTCAGCGAGGTCTCGGTCACCTCGCCCACCGACAGCCCGTCCACGTAGACGTAGCCGCACGGGACCGCGCCGGTGATCGCAGCCTTCCCGCCCACCAGGTCGACGACCACGCCGTCCTCGGCGAGCACGATGCGTCCGTCGGGCACGCCGGTCAGGGACGCCAGCCGGGCGTGCGCCCGCAGGTGCCGCCACTCGCCGTGCACCGGCATGAAGTTGCGGGGCCGGACCAGGTTCAGCACGTACAGCAGCTCCCCGGCGGGCGCGTGCCCCGACACGTGCACCAGCGCGTTGCCCCGGTGCGCGACCCGCGCCCCCCACCGGGTCAGCTCGTTGATCACCCGGTACACGGCGGTCTCGTTGCCCGGGATCAGCGAGGAGGCGAGGATCACCGTGTCGCCCTCGGCGATCCGGATCGGGTGGTCGCGGCCCGCCATCCGGGACAGCGCCGACATCGGCTCGCCCTGGGACCCGGTGGAGATGAGCACGATCTTCTCCGGCGGCAGCTCCTCGGCCTCGCGCATGTCGACCATCAGGCCGCCGGGGACCGACGGGATATGCAGGTAGCCGAGGTCGCGTGCGACCCCCATGTTGCGGACCATGGAGCGGCCGACAAAGGCGACCCGGCGGCCGTGTGTGGCGGCCGCCTCGAGCACCTGCTGCACCCGGTGCACATGGCTGGCGAAACAGGCGACGATGATGCGCTGCTGGGCGCTGGCGAAGATCTCCGCCAGCACCGGGGCGATGTCCCGCTCGCTGGTGACGATGCCGGGCACCTCGGCGTTGGTGGAGTCGGACATGAGCAGGTCCACGCCGTCCGCGCCCAGCCGCGCGAACCCGCCGAGATCGGTGAGCCGGCCGTCCAGCGGCAGCTGGTCCATCTTGAAGTCACCGGTGTGCAGGACCACCCCGGCCGGCGTCCGGATGGCGACCGCGAGCGCGTCCGGGATCGAGTGGTTCACCGCGAAGAATTCCAGCCCGAAGGGGCCGAACGAATGGCGCGCGCCGGCCGCCACTTCCACGGTCGCGGGCGAGAGCCGGTGCTCGGCAAGCTTGCTCCGCACCAGGGCGAGCGTCAGCTTCGAGCCGACCAGCGTGAGGTCGGGGCGCTCCCGCAGCAGGTACGGGACGCCGCCGATGTGGTCCTCGTGGGCGTGGGTGAGCACCACCGCCTCGATCTGGCCCAGACGGCCGTCCAGGTAGGAGAAGTCGGGCAGGATCAAGTCCACGCCGGGCTGATCGGGCTCGGGGAACAGCACCCCGCAGTCGACGACCAGCAGCCGCTCGCCGTACTGGAACACGGTCATGTTCCGGCCGATCTCGCCGAGACCGCCGAGCCCGATGATGCGCAGGCCGCGCTTGGGCAGGGCTGGGGGTGCGGTGAGGCCGGGGTGCGGGTGGCTCACGCGGTCCCGGGCAGCTTCACGCCGCCCGCCACCAGGTCGGTGCGCAGCTGCTCCAGCTGCTGGCCGGTCGCGCCGATGAGCGGCCCACGGACCGTGCCGCCGGGCTGCCCGAGCAGGCTCAGCGCGGCCTTGGTGGCGATCGCGCCCTGGGTCCGGGTCATGATGCCGATGTAGACGGGCAGCAGCTCGCGGTGGATCTCCAGCGCCTCCCCGGTCCGGCCGGCCAGGTAGGCGTCGATCATCTCGTGCAGCCGGTCCCCGACCACGTGGCCGACCACGCTGACGAAGCCCGCGGCCCCGAGCGCCAGCATGGGCAGGTTCAGCATGTCCTCGCCGCAGTAGTAGACCAGGTCGGTGGCGAGCATCACCTGCGAGCTCGCGCCCATGTCACCCTTGGCGTCCTTGACGGCCACGATCCGCGGGTGCTGGGCCAGCTGGATCAGGGTCTCGGTGGCGATCGGGACACCGGTGCGGCCGGGGATGTCATACAGCATGTTCGGCAGCCCGGTCGCGTCGGCGACGGCGGTGAAGTGGGCGGCCAGGCCGCTCTGCGGCGGCTTGTTGTAGTACGGCGTCACGACCAGGAGGGCGTCGGCGCCAGCTCGTTCTGCCTGCCGGGCGAGCTCGGTGGTGTGGGCGGTGTCATTGGTGCCGACCCCGGCCACCACCGTCGCCCGGTCGCCGACCGCCTCGATGACGGCCCGCAGCAGCCGGTCCTTTTCGGCGTCGCTGGTGGTCGGCGACTCGCCCGTGGTGCCGCTGACGACCAGGCCGTCGTTGCGCATGTCGTCGACCAGGTAGGTGGCGAGGCGGCCCGCGCCGTCGGTGTCGAGCGCGCCGTCGGCGGTCATGGGCGTGATCATCGCGGTCAGCATCCGGCCGAAGGGCGCCCTGTCCGGCCGGGCCGCGGAAGGCTGCTGGGTTCCTGTCATAGACCGAACGCTACTCCGGCGCGGCCCCGCCGCGGGCACCAGCCACGCCCCCAGATGCCCAAACGCGGCGATACGGGCGGCCGGCGCCCCGTAACGATCCCGGAACGGCAGCGCCGCAGGATGCCACCATTGACATGTTCCGTAAGGGGGTTTTGACCATGACAGCCAAGACCGGTGATGCTCCCGCCACCCAGCGGCGCAGCGGCGCCCGGGGCACCGTCGACGTGGTGTACGGCTACCTGGCCGCATTCTTCGTGCTCGGGGTGCTGGCGCAGGTGTTCCTGGCGGGTGTGGGGGTCTTCGGGATCAACGCGGCGAAGGTCGCCAACGCCAGCAGCTTCGACCCGCACCGGGCGTGGGGCACGGTGCTGATGGTGATCGCGCTCGTCCTGCTGATCCTGGCCCTGATCGCGTGGGCGTCGCGCGCCACGGTGATCGGGACCGTGGTGCTGGCGCTGCTGGTCATCGTCGCCCAGTCCGGGCTGGCGGCGGCGGGTGACAGCGACAAGTGGCTCGGCGGGCTGCACGCCCTGGACGGGATGGTGATCCTGCTGCTGTCGCTGTGGCTGGCGATCAGCGCCTGGCGGCGCCGCCGGGCCGGGTAGCGGGCCGGGGCATCAGGGCACCGGTGCCTAGAACACCGGGATGATGTCCTCGGGGTTGATGTCGTCGGCCACGTCCACGCCCTCGATGTCCAGCTCGGGGATGGCGGGGAAGGCGATGCCCCAGCGGGTCACGATCTTGCGCACCCGGGCCAACGCCACCCGCCAGTTCTCGGCCTGCTCCTGGTAGCTCAGCACCCCCAGGCCCGCGTCGCGTGCGTGGCTCATGAGCACCCGGTGGTTGGGCAGGAAGTACGGCGGGATCTCCCAGAACCCCTCCGGCGGCTCCCACAAGATCATCGACAGGAACACGAACCCGGCCCGCAGCTGGCGGGTGATCAGGCCCTTGACCTCCTCGGTCAGGCCCGGCCACTCGTTCTCCAGGATCGTCATGCAGATCTGCAGGTGGCGGGACTCGTCCCGGCCGATCCGGCTGAACATCGCCGAGAACACCGGGTGGGTGGTGCCCGACGACATGCCGCGGAACAGGGTGGACGCGGCCATCTCGCCCATCATGAAGCTGGTGAACAGGACCGGCAGCGAGTACTTGCCGACCGCCTTGTTGTAGCCGGTCCAGTAGCGGCCGCCGTTGTGGTAGAGCCAGGCGATGTTGTTGTGCGCGGCCTGCTCCAGCGGGGTCGACGGCGTCCAGTCCAGCGGGCCGCCCGGCCACAGCCTGGCAATCGTGCGCTGGCAGCACTCCTCGTGGTTCATCTCGTCCCGGGTGATCGAGAAGAAGCACTTGCGGACGGGGTCCTCCTCGTGCTGCTCGAACGCGTGGATGGTGGCGCGGGCGAACACCGCCGGGCCGGATGCGTCGAAGTTGGCGAGCACCGAGAACCAGTACATGATGCCGAGCCGCTGCTCGGCGGTGAAGTCGTCCGGCCGCAGCCCGTCCCACGGCAGGTCGGCCGGGTTCCAGACGGTCAGCTTGGACTTCTCGTAGATCGCTGCCAGCTTGGCGGTCTCGACCCGCCACTCCATCGGGTAGATGTTCGGCTGCGGGACGGCCGGCGCCGGCCAGAACCCGCCCTCCGGGATAACCAGGTCGTGTTCGGCATCTGCCACGTCAGCGCTCCGTCCTGTGCCCCGTGCTCCGGGAAGCCCAGCTATATGACAGGTTAAGGCCGGCGCTGCGTCATGTCGTCACACAGGGCGGATGGCTGGCCGGGCAGCGTGGGCAGTGGCACCGGCCGGGACGGCGCGCACCCCTCCCGGCCGCGATACAGTACCGGGTGTCCTGGGTTCCACCCAGGACGGCGCTGACCCAGCGAAGCCGGTGAGATGCCGGCGCTGTCCCGCAACGGTGATGCCCCGCGCAGGGGATGAGCCCGGACGCCTGGCCAGTGCCGACGCGCTGTCCTCGGAGGAAGGGCGGCTCGTTTCGATGCCTCGCCGGGTATCGCAGCGGGCGCACTTCGTCCTCCACGACCCGACGGAGGATGATCATGCGGGTTCTCTCCCGCCGTCTGCCGGCCCTCGCGGCCGCCGCAGCTCTCACCGCCGCCTGTGCCGCATGCGGCAGTTCCCAGGCAACCAGCAGCAGTACCGTCAGCCCGGCCGCTGCCGCGGCCAGCTTCCCCGCCACCGTGCAGGCCGCCAACGGGGCCGTGCACATCGGCGCGCGGCCAACGGCGATCATCTCGCTGTCCCCGACCAGCACCGAGATGCTGTACGCGATCGGCGCGGGCAGCCAGGTCAAGGCGGTGGACGACGACTCGGACTACCCGCCGCAGGCGCCGATGACCAAGCTGTCCGGGTTCCAGCCCAACGTCGAGGCGATCGTCGCCTACAAGCCGGACCTGGTCGTGGTGGCCGGCAACGCCGGCGGGCTGATCGGCCGCCTCGCCGCGTTCAAGATCCCGGTGCTGGAGCTGCCGGCCGCGACCAGGCTCTCCGACGTGTACGCGCAGTTCGGCGAGCTCGGCAAGGCCACCGGCCACCTCGCCCAGGCCGAGCAGGAAAGCGCCAAGGTGCGCAGCCAGCTCGCCCAGATCGCCGCGGCCGCGCCGCACCACACGGCGCCGCTCACCTACTACTACGAGCTTGACCAGACCTACTACTCCGTCACCTCGGCCACCTTCGTCGGGCAGCTGCTGCAGCTGCTCGGGATGAAGAGCATCGCGGACGCGGCGAAGGGAGCGGCGGCGGCCGGCGGCTACCCGCAGCTGTCGTCGGAGTTCATCATCAAGGCCAACCCCGACTACGTCATCCTGGCGGACACCCTGTGCTGCCGCCAGAACGCGGCGGCCGTCGCCCGCCGGCCCGGCTGGTCCGGCCTGACCGCCGTCAAGGAGGGGCACATCATCGCGCTCAACGACGACATCGCCTCCCGCTGGGGCCCGCGGATCGTGGACCTGCTGCACACCGTCGAGACCGCCATCGCCAAAGGCGGTAAGACGTGAGCCGGGCCGGTCCCGGGCCCGCGGCGGCCAGAACCGGGCCGAACGGGCGGGGCGGGCCAGTCCCCGGCCCGCCCCGGGCGCCCGCTGACCCGGCCCAGGGGCCAGCCGGTCCCGCCCCGGCGGCCGCCGGCCCTGCTGGCCGGTCAGCCGCTGCCGGCCCGGCACCGGGGCGGGCGGCGATCCCCCGGGTGCGGTCCGGGCGGGCGCTCGCCGTGGCCACCGCCGCCCTGGTGGCCGCCGTGGCCGTCGGTGTCTCGGTCGGCCCGGCGGGCCTGCCGCTGCCAGCGGTCGGTGAGGCGCTGCTGGCCCAGCTGCCCTGGCATCCGGGCCTGTCCGTGCCCGCTATCGACGTCACGATCATCTGGCAGGTGCGGCTGCCGCGGGTCGTGCTCGGCGCCCTCGTGGGCGCGATGCTGGCCGGCGGCGGGGCGGCATATCAGGGCGTGTTCCGCAACCCGCTCGCCGATCCTTACCTGCTCGGCGTGGCGGCGGGCGGCGGCCTGGGCGCGACGATGATCATCATCACCGGGGGGAGCCAGTCGCTGCTCCCCCCGGCCGCGTTCGCCGGCGCCGGCGCCGCGGTCGCGGTCACCTACCTGCTGGGGGCGACCGGCCGGCACCGCAGCACCACCGGCGGTGCCACCGCGTCCATCGTGCTGGCCGGTGTCGCGGTCGCCGCTCTGCTCACCGCCGTGCAGACCTATCTGCAGCAGGAGCACACGCAGGACCTGCAGCAGATCTACTCGTGGATCCTGGGCAGCCTGTCCACCGCCTCGTGGTCCGATGTGGCGCTGATCCTGCCGTACGCCGCGGTGGCCGCCGCGCTGCTGCTCGCCCACCGGCGGCTGCTCGATGTGCTCCGGGTCGGCGAGGCGGAGGCCAGCACCCTCGGCGTGGACATCGCGCGGCTGCGGCTGACCGTGGTCGCCGCGGCCACGCTCGGCACCGCCGCGGCGGTCGCGGTCAGCGGGCTGATCGGCTTCGTGGGCATCATCATCCCGCACATCGTGCGGCTGGCGGCCGGCGCGAGCTACCGGATCGTGCTGCCGGTCTCCATGATCGGCGGCGCGGCCTTCCTGGTGCTCGCCGACGTCGCCGCCCGCACCGTCCAGGCACCCTCCGAGGTGCCGATCGGCGTGATCACCGCGCTGGCCGGGGCGCCGTTCTTCCTCTTCGTGCTCCGCTCCAGCCGGGCGCGGCAGGAGCTCGCGTGATCACGCTCGACGGCGTCACCGTCCGGTACGGCACCGCCTGCGCGCTGGCCGGCGTCAGCGAGCAGGTCCCGGCCGGGCAGTGGCTGGGCGTCATCGGGCCGAACGGGGCCGGCAAGACCACCCTGCTGCGATCCATCGCCTGCCTGGCGCCGCACGCCGGGACGGTCACCATCGGCGGGCAGCCGGTCGCCGGGCTGCGCCGGCGCCGGCTCGCCCGGCTGGTGGCCTACGTGCCCCAGCTCCCCGAGCTGCCGCCGGAGATGACGGCCGGCGACTACGTGCTGCTCGGCCGGACCCCGCACATCGGCTACCTGCGCATGGAGACCGACGCCGACCGGCAGATCTGCGCCGGGCTGCTCGACCGGCTCGGGCTGTCCCCGATGGCCGGGCGGGCCCTGAGCACGCTGTCCGGCGGTGAGCTGCAGCGGGTCGTGCTCGCACGCGCCCTCGCCCAGCAGGCCCCGGTGCTGCTGCTGGACGAGCCAACCAGCGCGCTGGACCTCGGCCGCCGGGTGGACGCGCTGGAGCTGATCGACGAGCTGCGCCGGGAGCGGGAGCTGACCGTGCTGTCCGCGGTGCACGACCTGACCCTGGCCGGCCAGTTCGCCGACCGGCTGATGCTGCTGGACCAGGGGCGGGTCGCCGCCTCCGGGCCGCCGGCCAGTGTGCTGCGCGACGACGTGCTCGTGCCGCGGTTCGGCCCCGGCATCCACGTCATGGCCGCGGCCGGCGGCACGCTGGTCGTCATGTCCCGCCGGCCGGGCGGGCGGTCACACCCCTAACCTCACGCTCCCGGGCTCACACCCCCAGGCCCCGGCCGATGATCTCCTTCATGATCTCGGTCGTGCCGCCGAAGATGGTCTGCACCCGGCTGTCGGTGAAGGCCCTGGCGACGCCGAACTCGCGCATGTAGCCGTAGCCGCCGTGCAGCTGCAGGCAGCGGTCCACGACCCGGTTGCACAGCTCGGTGTCCCACCACTTGACCATGGCGGCCTCCTCGCTGGTGAGCCGCCCGGCCACGTGCTCCATCACCGCCCGGTCGGTGAACGCCCGCGCCACCGCCAGCTCGGTCGCCATCTCGGCGAGGACGAACCGGCTGTGCTGGAAGCTGCCGATCGGCCGCCCGAACGCCTGCCGCTGCTGGCAGTACGCCAGCGTGTCGGCGAACACCTTCTCCGCTCCCGCCAGCGCGGTGGCGCCGATCGAGATCCGCTCCCTGGGCAGGTTCCGCATCAGCGCGATAAAGCCGCCGCCTTCCTCGCCGAGCAGGTTGGCGGCTGGCACGGCCACGTCGGTGAACGACAGCTCGGACGTGTCCTGGGCATGCATGCCGATCTTGTCCAGGTTGCGGCCGCGCTCGAACCCGGGCATGCCGCGCTCGGCGACCAGCAGGCTGATCCCCTGATGGCCGGCGCCCGGGTCGGTCCGGGCGACGACGATCACCAGGTCGCAGAGCTGCCCGTTGGAGATGAAGGTCTTGGTGCCGTTGAGCAGGTAGTGGTCGCCGTCGCGGATGGCGGTGGTGCGGATTCCCTGCAGGTCGCTGCCGGCCCCGGGCTCGGTCATCGCGATCGCGGTGATGAGCTCGCCGGAGCAGTACCCGGGCAGCCACCGCTCCCGCTGCTCGGGGGTGGAGAGCTGGCTGAAGTAGTGCCCGTTGATGTCGTTGTGCACGGCGAACGCGGGACCGGTGGCGCCGGCCGCGGCCAGCTCCTCGTCGAGGATGAGGTAGTAGCGGTAGTCCGGATTGCCGCCGCCGCCGTACTTCTCGTCGATCTCGATCCCGAGCAGCCCGGCCCGGCCAGCGGCGAGCCAGACGTCCCTGGACACCACCCCGTCCCGCTCCCATTGCTCATGGTAAGGGGTGACCTCGCGGGCGATGAAGGTGCGCACCATGTCGCGGAACGCGTCGTGCTCGGAGGTGAAGATGTCACGCTGCATCGGGCGCGCCTTCCTGCGCAGTGGGCGCATGCGGTGGGCACATGCGGCGGCCGCGGCCGGGGGCCGCGGTGGTGGCCGCCTTCCGGGCGGGCTTATTTACCGGTCAGTAACAACCGTAACATCGCGGGCCGGGGACCAGCGGGCCCGAGATGGCGGCGGCGTGCCCGCCGTTCTGCGCAGGCCTGCCTGGAGACCAGGATGAGCAACTGCCTAAGTCCCGTTATTGCAAGTATTTTGCAACTTGCGTAGGGTGTGCACAGCCCGAGCCGCAGCAGGGAGGACGCGCGCCCATGGCCGACGTACGCGCCCGTTTTACCAGGATCCGCGATGGGCTGACCCCCTCGGAATGGGCCCGCACCGGGGCCATGGTGCTCACCATCGTCGGCCTCAACGTGCTGGGCTGGGTGATGCTGGCTGCCGCGGTGGGCGGGCACTACCACATCACGTCCAAGGAGGTCTTCGGGTTCGGGACCGGGATCCTGGCCTACACGCTGGGCATGCGGCATGCCTTCGATGCCGATCACATCGCGGCGATCGACAACACCACCCGCAAGCTGGTCCAGGACGGCAAGCGGCCGCTGTCGGTCGGGTTCTTCTTCTCCCTGGGCCATTCCACCATCGTGTTCGCGATGGCGCTGCTGCTGAACTTC
>DATIXO010000134.1:0-19749 GCA_035518495.1 Streptosporangiaceae bacterium | reverse complement strand
CAGGGGTCGGGGTAACCGAGGTCGGGCGGGTCGGCCCGGTAGACCGCGCACAGGTAGTGGAGGTATTCCGGTCCTGGCCGTTTCTGGCCGCCCTCATAGGCGGACAGCAGCGTCTCGCTGAACCTCGGCACGGCCCGGCCCTCGCTGACATACCAGGCACGGACCTGGGCAACCACGTCGGCAAGCGAGATCCCCAGCGCCAGGCGGTGGGCACGGATCCAGCTTGTCCCGGCCACCGGGGCGCATTCGTCGTGGATCTCCTGTGCGACCTGGCCGGGGGTGAGCCCGGCCACCAGGCCGCGCGCGCGGATCTGCCTGGCCAGGAAGATCTCCTGCTGGGCGTCGTACCCCGCCGGGCGACCCGGGCTGGCCCGGCTGGCTGGCCCTGACGTCGCGACCGGGCGCAGCGCGCGCTGTCCAGGCGATTCCGCGCGCTGTCCGGGCGACTCGAGGCGTCCAGGCATCCCGGCCCTCCCTATGGGCGACGCCCATCCCCCGACGGGCGATGATTGACCCAATGTAACTTTTACGTTGCTAAGCGAGAATCAGAACCCGGCGAAAACTCGCACAATCTCACCGAGACCGGTACGTCCGTCGCAATTTTCCTCTGCATGGTGCACCCTGCGGGCCTGGCGCGGCCTGTAACACGGCTGTGGCCGCACCAACTACCCTGGACGCCAGCATGGACGAGACGACCGAAGCCGTCAGCTTCTACCAGGCCGTGGGCGGCGAGCAGACGTTCCGCCGCCTGGTGCACGCGTTCTACCGCCGGGTGGCCGCCGATCCCGCGCTGCGCGCGGTCTACCCCAGCAGGGACCTCGGCCCGGCCGAGGAGCACCTGCGCCTGTTCCTGATCCAGTACTGGGGCGGGCCAGGCACGTACAGCGAGCAGCGCGGGCACCCCAGGCTGCGCATGCGGCACGCGCACTTCGCCATCGGGGAGGCGGAGCGGGACGCCTGGCTGCGCCACATGCGGGCCGCCCTCGACGAGATCGGCCTTGGCGAGCCCTACGACAGCCAGCTGTGGGACTACCTGGTGATGGCCGCGTACGGCCTGGTCAACCAGCCATCGGATCCGGGCCGGCCCGACCTCGGCCTCAGCCCGGCCTGACCGCTGCGCGGGCGCCTGCCGCCGGACGCGTTACCGCCCGGGCCCGTCACCGGCCGAGCACCACTCCTCCGGCCGCCATTGCCGGCCCGGCCTGCGCGGCCGGTCAGCCCCGGGTGAGCCGGCGGTAGGTGACGCGGTGCGGGCGGGCCGCCTCCGCGCCCAGCCGGTCGATCTTGTTCTTCTCGTAGGCCTCGAAGTTGCCCTCGAACCAGAACCAGTTCGCCCCGCCCTCCCAGGCCAGGATGTGGGTGGCGATCCGGTCCAGGAACCACCGGTCGTGGCTGGTGATCACCGCGCAGCCGGGAAACTCCAGCAGCGCGTCTTCCAGCGACGACAGCGTCTCCACATCCAGGTCATTGGTCGGCTCGTCGAGCAGCAGCAGGTTGCCGCCCTGCTTGAGCGTCAGCGCCAGGTTCACCCGGTTTCGCTCGCCGCCGGACAGAATGCCCGCGGGCTTTTGCTGGTCAGAGCCCTTGAAGCCGAACGCTGCCACGTACGCCCGGCTGGGGATCTCGGTCTTGCCGGCCCTGATGGAGGCCTCACCGTCCGAGATCACCTCCCAGACGTTCTTGTCAGGGTCGATCCGGGCCCGGTTCTGGTCGACATAGGAGATCCGCACGGTCTCGCCGACCTTGATGGCACCCGCGTCGGGCTGCTCCGCCCCGATGATCATCTCCATCAGGGTGGTCTTGCCGACCCCGTTCGGCCCGATCACCCCGACGATCCCGTTCGGCGGCAGGCTGAAGCTGAGGTTCTCCATCAGCACCCGGTCTCCGTAGCCCTTGGTGAGGTCCTCCGCCTCGACCACCAGCCGGCCCAGCCGCGGGCCCGGCGGGATCTGGATCTCCTCAAAATCAAGCTTGCGGCTGGCGTCGGCCTCGGCCGCCATCTGCTCGTACCGGTCCAGCCGCGCCCGGCTCTTGGCCTGCCGCGCCCGCGGGCTGGAACGCACCCACTCGAGCTCCTCCTCCAGCCGCCGCCGCCGCTTGACGTCCTTCTGGCCCTCGACCTTGATCCGGGCCGCCTTGGCCTCCAGATAGGTCGAGTAGTTGCCCTCATAGGGGTAGGCGTGGCCGCGGTCGAGCTCGAGGATCCACTGCGCCACGTTGTCCAGGAAATACCGGTCGTGGGTGACCGCCACCACCGTGCCCGGGTACTTCTCCAGATGCTGCTCCAGCCACTGGACGCTTTCGGCGTCCAGGTGGTTGGTCGGCTCATCCAGCAGCAGCAGGTCCGGCTGCGACAGCAGCAGCGCGCACAGCGCCACCCGGCGGCGCTCGCCACCGGACAGCACGCTCACCTCCGCGTCCGGCGGAGGGCAGCGCAGCGCGTCCATGGCCTGCTCGACCCGGCTGTCCAGATCCCAGCCACCGCGATGATCAAGCTGTTCCTGCAGTCTGCCCATGTCGGCGAGCAGCTCGTCCGAATAGTCGGTGGCCATCTTCTCGGCGATCTGGTTGTACTGCTCCAGCAGCGCCTGGACGTCGGCCACCCCTTCCTCGACGTTGCCGAGAACGGTTTTGCTCTCGTCGAGCACCGGTTCCTGGCCGAGCAGGCCGACCGTGAAGCCCGGCAGCAGCCGGGCATCGCCGTTGGACGGCTGCTCCAGTCCGGCCATCATCCGCAGCAGGGTGGACTTGCCCATGCCATTCGGCCCGACGACGCCGATCTTCGCGCCGGGCAGGAACGCCAGGGTGGCGTTGTCCAGGATGACCTTGTCGCCGTGCGCCTTCCGCACGCCGCGCATCTGGTAGATGAACTCGGGCATGCCCCTAAGGGTAGGGGCATCAGGCACGCGGATCGGACGGGTGGGCCGGCGGTGGCAGGGCCGCCGACATACCATCACGCCGTGAGTGCAAGGCTGGCCGCAGGCACGACACCGTAAGCGCGCGGCGGGCGCAGCCACCACTGCGCTGCGGGCAAGGATGCGCGCCGTCCAGCCCGGCCCCGGTCAGACAGGGACCCCGTCAGGGGACTGGCTCATCCCGGCCGCGAACGCGGCCACGGCACGCTCATCGAGCACGCTGCCGTCATCCTCACCCGCACCGTCCTCACCTGCACCGTCCCCATCTGCACTGCCCCTATCTGCAACGTCCCCGCCCGAGTCGTTCCCGGCCGCGCCGTTCTTACCCGCGCCGGCCTTGCCCGCGCCGTTCTTGCCGCCACCGTTCTTGCCGCTGGCCCTCTCCCCCGGCTGGCCACCAGGCAGCCCGGCGCCGTCCGTCCCGTCTGCCCCGTCCTGCCCGGCGGACTCCTCACCGTCCTGCGCATCCCCGGCGGCCTGGGCCCCGGCGTTCTCCGCCGCCGTCTCGCCCGGGGCGCGCCGGGTCCGCGAGAAGTGCGCCACCCCGCGGTTCAGGTCGTGCCCGATCGAGCTGGCCTCGATCTCGGTCTCGGTTCCGCGTGACCCGTCCTTGCTCTCGTACTCGCGCACCCGCAGCCGTCCCCGGACCAGCACGGGCTCTCCCTTGCGCAGGCACACGGCCACGTTGTCGGCGAGGGTGCGCCAGCACAGCACGGTCACGAACGAGGTCGGCCCGTCTCCCCACTCGCCCGTCTCCCGGTTGAAGCGGCGCTCGGTGTAGGCGACCCGCAGCTTCGCGGTGGAGGTGCCGGTGGCGAGCCGCTTGAACGAGGGCTCGCTCGCGACGAATCCCGCCAGGTCGATGTTCGCGTCGTTGATCATGGTCTTGTCCTCCAGTCGGCGGCACTCTGCCGCCCGCGCTCACCACAGTCGCGAACCAGGCCGGGGCCGGCCAGGCCGGACGCCAGCCTGTGGACACACCCGGCAGGGCCGCGGTCCTGTGGACGGCGGCCAGCCACGGCGCATCGTTGGGCGCGATAATCCGCCGGCCAGGGAGCGGCATGTGCAGCGGGACGCGGGCCGCAGGGAACGGGCCGGCAGGAAACAGGCGGACAGGGAACGCGCCATAGCCCGCAGGGAGGAAGACAAGCGCCGCCGGCAGCAGAAAGGCGGGCATAGCCGACGGAGGGTGCGGCCCGGCCGACGGAGGGTGCGGCCCGGCGGGCGGAGGGTGCGGCCCGGCGGGAGATACGGCGCGGGTCAGGCCGCGACGAGCTCGGACGGCTGGGCGATGACGTCCACCAGCGCTCCGTTGCGCATGACGGTGATGGCGAGCGGCTGGCCGATCGCTTCGGCGAACATGAGCCGCTGCAGATCCTGCGCCTTCTCCACCGCCTTCCCGGCCGCGGTCAGCAGCAGGTCGCCCGGCCGCAGGCCGGCCCGGTCGGCCGGGCTGCCCGGCACGACCTCACTCACCCGAAGGCCGCTGACGCGGCCGAACCGCTCCTGTAGCGGGGCGGGCAGTGGCCCAGGCACGCTGACCAGCCCCAGGTACGCACGCCGGACCTTGCCGTCCCGCATCAGGGCCGAGATGATCCGCCGTGTGGTCGCGTTGACCGGGACGGCCATCCCCAGCCCCACCCCGGCCACGGCGGTGTTGATCCCCACCACCCGGGCCTGGCTGTCGGCGAGTGCGCCGCCCGAATTGCCGGGGTTGAGCGCCGCGTCGGTCTGGATCACATCCTCGATCAGCCGGACGGCGGCCCCACTGCGGGTCGGCAGCGACCGGCCCAGTGCGCTGACCACGCCGGCCGTCACCGACCCGGCGAGGCCGAGCGGGTTGCCCACCGCGACCACCATCTGACCGACCACCAGCTGATCCGCCTCGCCAAGTTCGGCGGGTGGTGGGGTGGGGCCGGCCGTCCTGAGCACGGCGAGGTCGGACAGTGGATCCGCGCCGACCACGGTGAACGGCGCGGAGATACCGTCGGCGAACGACGCCGTCCCGGACTGCGCCTTGCCCACCACGTGCGCGTTGGTCAGCAGGAACCCGTCGCTGGTGAACACCACGCCGGAGCCGAGGCTCTCGCCGCTCCGGCGCGGGCCGCCGCCGGAACGCGGCTGCGGCACGCGGAGACTGGCCACCTTCCCGGTGAGGTGCGCTGCCACCCCGGCCACCACCTGGGAGTAGGCGTCAAGCGGAGATTGATCGGCCACCGTCGCCTCCATCACTGCAAGGATTACATCATTACAGTGAACTGTGCGTGGCCGGGAATGCTTCCCGGATGCGTCGCCCAGGAGAGGGGTCGGCCAGGAGAGGGACGGCCCGTCTCAGCCGCGACCGTCGGCGATCGCCAGCTCCTCACGGAACCGGGTGTAGATGGACAGCTCCTGCTCGACCGGCATGATCACCATCTGCTGCGCCACCGCGGCGATCCCGGTCCGCATCTGCTGCTCGGCATGCTTCCGCTCCCGCTCGGCGGTCCGGACGACCAGCGTCATGCAGCCACTGGCGGTGAGCCAGCCGAGCAGCAGGATCGCGGCGACCATGACCGCGACCCACGGCAGCAGCAGCAGGTCACCGGACGTGCCGCCGGCGCCGAAGGCACCGGCGATCGCCGCCACGATCAGCACCGCCAGCCAGGCCAGCCCGGCCGCCGCGCCGGCGATCAGCAGGCCCTGCCAGGCGGCCACCAGCCGCCACCAGGGCGCGGCGCTGTTCTCGGCCGGGAGCGAGTCGGCGATGGCGCGGCCGAGCGCGGACGGGATGGCGTCCACCTGGGACCGGGCGGCGCTGCGCGCGGTGGCCGGCCAGGGCGCGGGCAGCCCCGGCGCGACCTCGTCGGCGAGCGAGGTGATCGCGTTGTCGATCTCGGCCCGGTGGGCGCCGGCCGGGCCAGCGGACATGCCGCGCAGCTCTCCCCACAAGGTGCCCAGCCGGGCCTTGCGCACGGTGTCGTGGCGCAGCAGCCGCTCATGCAGCCAGAAGACCGGCCAGCCGACAAAGTCGACGGCCTTGAGCTCGCGGGCGCTCTGCAGCGCCCGGCCCACCCCCGCTACCCCGGCGGCCCGCGAGAACGCCGCCACCAGCTCCTCTTCGTGCTGCCCGGGGCTCTCGACGTCGGCCGCGGCGGCGTAGGGCCCGAACCGGGCCGCGAACTTGTCCACGTCCGCCGCGATCCGTGCCGTGCTCGCCCGCCGCGCCGACACGGTCCCGGCCAGCACCTCGCGCAGCTGGTCGACCCCGGCGCCGGTGACGGCCGAGGTGACCAGCACCTGGCTGTCGTGCAGGCCCTCCGTTTCGAGCAGCCGCTGCAGGTCCTCCACGCAGTCGTCCGCCTGCTGGGGGGTGAGCAGGTCGGCCTGGTTCAGCACGATGGAGATGACCGAGGAATGGCCGGCCATCGGCACGAGGTAGCGGCTGTGCACGGCGGCGTCGGCATACTTCTGCGGGTCGAGCACCCACACCATCATGTCGGCGAGGGACACCAGCCGGTTCACCGAGCTGGTCGCGCCCGCCAGCACCGAGTCGTGGTCGGGCAGGTCGAGCAGCAGCAGCCCGCCCAGCGTGCGCTCACCGGAGTCGAGCACGGTCGAACGGTCGTACCTGTTGGCCACGGTGACCCCGAGCCAGTCCAGCAGTGCGCCCGCGCCCTGCATCCCCCAGACGCAGGCGTACGCTTCCCTGGTCATCGGCCGGGTCACGCCCACCGGCGAGATATCGGCGCCAGCCAGCCGGTTGAACAGCGACGATTTCCCGCTGCCGGTGCCGCCGGCCAGGACCACCACCGTGTGGTCGGCGGACATCCGCAGCCGCTCCCCCGCCCGGCCGAGCAGATCTTCCGCCTCCCGCAGCAGCCTGGGGTCGAACCCGTCGTGGCCGCTGCGGGTGGACCCGATCTGCGTCATGCGGGCCAGCGCGGTCAGCCGGTCGGACAGGGCGGGCGCGCCGGTCACCCCGTTCGGCACGAACCCGGGGCCGCTGACGTCGATGCCGTCGAACCCGGCCGTGGTCAGCGGGGCCTGGTGCAGCCCGGGGGCCGCCAGCCCGGTACGGGGCGATTCCACACCGGTCAACGCGTCACCTCAAGGGCATAGGTCGCCTGGTAGAGCTGCAGGGCGGCGCTGGCGTCGGGGATCTCGGCCCCGGCGATGATCTTCGAGAACCGCAGCATCTCCTCGTCGAAGATGAGGCCGACACGGTCCATCAGGTCCGCCCGCGCCCACTTGGCGACATCCCGCAGCGGGCCGGCCCCGAACAGCGAGGTGAGCAGGCGCTGCGGGATGGCAGCGGTGCCATCCTCGGCCTCGGCCTCTGGCGCGTTGCGCACCAGCAGCCCGATCATGAGCACGGTGGCGAGCGACTCGTCGTCGGCGTCGATCAGGCGGGCGATCGACCGTTTGGTCACGTTCTCCGCCTTGACGACGCGGAGCACCTGGTCCTGCCAGGAGCTGACGGCGCGGGCCGCACGCGTGGGCAGGTCGGCCGATGCCCGGGCCAGCGTGGCCGACTGCTCGGGGCCGTCCCCGTTCACGCCTGCCTGGCCCCTCACGGCGACGGGATCCAGGCCGAAGATCAGGCCGGCATCGGCGGCGAACTGCGAGCCGCCCCAGTCGTCGCCGTCGTCGCGAGCCACGAGCTGATCGAGGAGCCCGGCTCCGGCCGGGTGATCGCGCCAGCGGGAGACCGATTCCTCCGCCGCCCGGTCGGCGGCCGCTATCAGCAGCGATTCCAGCGCCTTCCGGACCGCCGACCGCAGCGTCTGGGCCCGTCCCGGGCTCCGGTGCCGGCGCGGCCTGCCCACCGCCCGGCGGGTCTGGAGCGAGCGCAGCAGCTCACCGGTGCCGGCGAAGTCCTGCCACCGGGCGAGCACCTCGCCGCGCAGCAGCGAGCCGTCGGCGGCCGCGGTCTCGATGCCGGCGAGCGCCTCACGGTAGGCGCCCGTCACCGCGCCGATCAGCTCGTCGCGCAGCGCCCCCTGCGCTTCCACCTGGGCCGCGAGCGCTGGTACCCGGACGGGGAAGGTGTCCAGCATGCCGGACATGGTCTGGGTGAGCACCGCGACCCGGCGGTCGGACTGGGACGCCTCGGCCAGCCACCGCCTGATCGGGGCGGAGGCATCGAACGGCAGCCACTTGCCGTCCCGGAGCACGGTTTCCAGGATGAGGAAGCGCTGATGACGGCTGAGCCCGTTGGCCTCGAGCATCGCGCCGAAATGGCCGACCAGCTGGGGCGCGGCCTCCTCGTTGACCCGGGCCAGGACGATCCCGAGCGCCGCGCCCCGGTCCCGCGCGTGCCGGAGCAGATCCCACACGGCGGCGTCGGCGTACCGGCTCCCGGTGGTCATGAACAGCCACAGGTCGGAGGCGTCGAGGAACTGGTGCGCGAACTCGCGGTGCTCGGCCACCACCGAGTCGATGTCGGGGGTGTCGAGCAGCGCGACGCCCTTGGGCATGCCCTCGCTGGCGGCCAGCACCAGCAGGCCGTCGCGGCCCGACCTGGCGAGCCCTTCCTGGCGCACCCGGGGCACAGTGGGGAGGAATACGTTCTCCGCGAACCAGTCGACGTCGTCGGGATGGCAGGCGAGCACCGGGCTGTTCGTCGTCGGGCGCCGGATGCCGGTCATGCTGACCTGGGCGCCGACCAGGCTGTTGACCAGAGTCGACTTGCCCGCTCCCGTGGAGCCGACCAGGGCGACCAGGACCGGGGCGCCGGATTCGCGCAGCCGTGGCAACAGGTAGTCGTCGATCTGGGCGAGGAGCTTGCGCCGCTCCGCGCGTGCCTCCTCCACCCCGGGCGCCTCCAGCGGCAGCTGCGCGGCGACGATCGGCTTGCGCAGCGCGAGGATCGCGGACTCGATCAGCTTGGCGTTCACCCGGATCGACGGCTCGGCTGACAGGTCCTCGCCGCCCAGGGGCGGGGGCGGGCCAGCGGACGGAAGGCGGCCAGCGGACGAGAGCCTGCCAGCGGGCGGGGGCGGCCCGGCGGACGGGGACCCGGCGGCTGGCGGCGGCGGCCCGGCGGACGCGGGCCGGCTGGCCGGCCGGGGCTGCCCAGCGGACGCAGGCGCGGCAGGCGGAGGCGCTGGGGGCGGCGCGGCGGGCGGCGGCCCGGCGGCGGAACGCGCGGCGGGCGGGGGCGGCCCGGCAGCGGAAGACGCGGCGGGCGGGGGCGGCGCGGCAGGGGAGGATGCGCCGGCCTGGGGAGCGGCGCCGGGCGGCGTACCGGCCGGGGCCGCGAAACTGGGAACAGCGGCGCTGCCAGCGCCCGTCCCCCGCTCGCGCGCTGACCCGGCTGTCACGCTCTGACCTTCGGTCATCGCCCTTCCGTCATCCCGCCTCAAGGCACCGGGCGTCAAGTGGCCGCACGGTCACGTCACGGTGACCCAGCGTATCTTCAGTATCACTGGCGCATGTACGCCACTGATACTTCAGGGACACCGTGGGTAACGGCCGGCCCTGCCCGAAGCGCTCCCTCCGATGGGGCAATTATGTACTGCCGGGGCACGGTACCCGCCCGGATGCCCGAAACATGCGCAAGCGATTGTGGCCCGGCGGGAGCCAGCGGCCACAGTGCGCAGTCAGCGGCGGCGCCCGGCTGCCGGGCGCCGCCGGCCACTGGCGCCCGGGCACCCCCGGCGCCCCCCTAGCGGGCGCACCAGGACCAGCTCAACCACCAGGTACCAGGGCCGCCGCTCAGGGCCAGGCCCCAGGAAGCGCGGCTACACTGTGCACTCACCGCACGGTCGCGGTCCCGGCGACAGCTGTTCCCGGAGCGATCACGCCGATCGCCGTTACCGCGTGCGGCACGAGTGGCCGATACCGGCCCGCCGGCGCTGGCTCCGGGCACCGGCGGCGCCGCCAGGGACGGCGCAGTAGCCCCGGCCACCTGGTAGTTTTCGGGTCGGCCGGGTTACCCAGCCCGGCGTGGCCCGGTACCGCCAGGTGGAACACAGCTCGGCGGATCGCGGACAAGGAGACGGCATTGGGGGCTGGACAACGTTCCCGGGTACTGGTGACCGGCGGGTCGGGCTTCATCGGGAGGCGGCTCGTCGTGGCGCTGCTCAGCAGCGGCGCCGAGGTCACCGTGGCAGACAGGCATGATCCGTCTGCGCCGGGGGCCCGGTCCGTGACCGGTGACCTGCGTGACCCTGCCGTCGCCGACCGGGCCGTCAGCCCCGGCACCGACGTCATCGTTCACCTGGCGGCCGCGACTTCGGTGCTCCACTCGGTCGCCGACCCGGCCGGCACGTACGAGGCGAACGTGGCCGTCACCGCGGGCCTGCTGGAGCTGGCCCGCACCAGGGGCGTCGGCACATTCCTGCTCGCCTCCACCAACGCGGTCGTCGGCGACGTGGGCGACGCCGTCATCACCGAGCACACCCCCGCCCGGCCGCTCACCCCGTACGGCGCCACCAAGGCCGCCGCGGAGATGCTGCTCAGCTGCTACTCGGCCGCCTACGGGATGGCCGGCTGCGCGCTGCGGTTCTCCAACGTCTACGGGCCCGGTATGCAGGCCAAGGACAGCTTCGTGCCGCGGCTCATGCGCGCCGCCCGCGACGGCCACGGCGTCCAGGTGTACGGGGACGGCACACAGACCCGCGACCTCGTCCACGTCGACGACGTCGTGGCGGGCATCGGCGTGGCCTGGCGGGCCGGCCACCGCGGCCCGCTCATCCTGGGAGCCGGCGAATCGGTCAGCGTGAACGACATCATCGCGGCGGCGCGCGCCGTCACCGGCGCGCCGATCCCGGCCGAGTACGTCCCCGTCAAGCAGGGCGAGATGCCAGCGGTGACCCTGGACATCGCGGCCGCCCGCGCGCTCGGTTACCGGCCCGAGCACGACCTGAAGTCCGGGCTGGCGACGGTGTGGCCGGAATTCGCGCCCCCCGCCGCCGCGGAAGGAGAGGCAGCACAGTGACCAGCCCCCAGGTGGACAGCACCGCGGTCGACGCCGCGGCGGCCAGCGGGTACTTCGCCGAGTACGGCGACGCCGCCCGCGCGCTGCCGCCGGTCGCGATCGTGGTCGCCGCGTTCAACGAGGCCGATGTGATCGGCCAGGTGATCGAGGCCCTGCCGGCCACGGTCTGCGGCCTGAAGACGGCGGTCATCGTGGTGTCCGACGGGTCGATGGACAAGACGGCCGGAGTGGCCAGGACCTACGGGGCCATGGCGTGCGACGTGCCGGTCAACCGCGGCCAGGGCGCCGCGCTCCGCCTGGGCTACCAGCTGGCCCGCGAGGGCGGCGCGTCCTACATCGTGACCACCGACGCCGACGGCCAGTACAACCCGGCGGAGATGGAGCGCGTGCTGGCGCCGGTGGTGGCCGGCGAGGCCGATTTCGTCACCGGGTCACGCAAGCTCGGCAGCCAGGAGACCAAGGATCCGGTGCGCCGCCTGGGCACCTGGGTCTTTGCCGTGACGATCAGCACGCTGACCCGCCAGCACATCACCGACTCCTCGTTCGGCCTGCGCGCGATGCGGGCCGGGGTGACCGGGGCTGTCCGGCTGGAGCAGCCTCAGTACCAGTCCTCCGAGCTGCTGATCGCCGTGCTCGCGCACGGTTTCCGGGTGGCCGAGGTGCCCGCCACCATTCACAAGCGCAAGGTCGGCGAGAGCAAGAAGGGGCACAACGCCGTCTACGGTCTCAAGTTCGCCGGCGTGGTGGTCGGCACCTGGTGGCGCGAGCGTCAGCGGCGGGTGCCGGGCTCCGGCAGCGCGGAGGAGTCCGCGGACGGGCGGCGGCCAGGCGAACGCTCCGCGGCGCTGCCCGCCCAGGCCGGTGAGCCGCCCACCCGGGCGCCCGACCCGCTGGCCGCCAGCGGCTCCGGTCCGGCGGCCGCCCCGGCGGCCGGAACCGGCTCGGCGGGCGGGACCGGGGTACCGGAGGCCTCCACCGCGGAAACCACCGAGTCCGCCAGCTTGGACCCGCGGTCCGCGAAAAGGAAGTAGTGGAAGATCAGGAACCGGCTGATGAACGTCACACAGTTGGCCACCAGGTAGGCGCCGTCCACGATGAGGACCCGCTCCCAGTGGGTGTGCCCCATCGACAGCGCCCAGACGCTGGCGTAGTGGCTGGTCAGCCCCAGCACGGTCCACGCCCCCAGTGAGACCAGCCAGAACGGCAGGGTCTCCTTGAGCAGGTGCGGCCTGCCCTTGCGCTCCCACGCCCAGCGGCTCAGCACGTAGCTCACCGCCGCGCCCACGATCGCGCCAATGATCCCGGACAGGCCGGCGGTCACGTGGAACACGCCAAGCAGCAGGCTGAGCGTGAGCAGGCTGGAGGCCAGCGACGCGATCGCCACGAGCACGAATCTGCTGAACCGCTTGCCGACCGTGGTACGGAGCTTGCCCTTGACAGCTGTGACGATCTTGGCCGCGGCAGAAGTCATGAGATCCCTAGTTTCACTGGAGGCCCACAGGCCATCCGGTCATGTCTACGGTACGGGGTGCATCCGGATGCGGGAGACAAGCGGCTTCCGGGCTTCGACTGGGCAACGTTACCGTGCGTACGGGCCCCGCGCATGCATTGCGGCCCCGTTGGGAGCCGATTCTCAGCCTGGCCGGAGCCTGTGCCGCGGTGGCACGCCACCGTGGCGCCCGGCCCGGCCGGCCAGCGCCGCCTCTCAGCTGCCCGCCCGCGCCTTCGCCAAGCAAAGCGGCCCCAGCCAGCGGAAATACCCGCCACGGGCGGGGCGGACCGGGGTCAGGCAGGGATGCCGATCATGCGGCCCAGGCACGTCACCGCGTGGTCGAAGAACGCGCCGCGGTCGGTGACGACGTTCTCGAACTGGCCGAACAGCTCGAAGCTGACCAGCCCGAAGACGCCCGCCCAGGTCGCCAGCGCCCGCGCGGCGACACCATCGGGAACATCAGGCAGAACGGATGCTCGCAGCCGGTCCGCGTCGGCAGCGAACGAGCCCGGCGGGGCCGGGCACACCGGGGGTGGGGCGAGCACCCCGTCGGCCTGCGCATCGCTGATGATCTTCCCGAGCACGGCGGCGACCCGCGACGCGGGCCCGATGGTCTGCTCGGGCGCCCGGTAGCCGGGCACGGGCGAGCCGTACACCAGCGAGTACTCGTGCGGGTGGGCCAGCGCCCAGTCGCGCACGGCGCGGCAGGCCGCCAGCCAGCGGCCCTGATGGTCGTCGCGGCGGCAGGACCCGTCGGCCTGCTCGGTGGCGGCGCCGAGCGCGTTGTAGCCGTCGATGATCAGCGCGGTGAGCAGGTCGTCCCGGCTGGGGAAGTAGCGGTAGACGGCGGAGGAGACCATGCCCATCTCCCGCGCGACCGCCCGCAGCGACAGCGCTGCCGCGCCCTCGGTGGCCAGGTGCCTGCGGGCGGTCTCGGTGATCTCGCGGGTGAGCTCGGCCCGGACCCGCTGCCGCGCGGTTCGGCTCGCGTTCACACCGCAAAGGCTACCAGAGCATCGCAACGTGATGAGAGCGCCGCTCTCGTCAGGCTCCTGGCGACCAGCCGGGCGCCGGGAACCCGGTGAGCAGGTCGCGCACTTCGCCCGCGATCCGCTCGATGGCGGGCTCGTCCTCCTTCAGCGCGGCCGACACCACCTCGTCCATCCAGGCGGCGATCTGCGGCATGTGCTCCTCGCGCAGGCCGCGGGTGGTGATCGCCGGGGTCCCGATCCTGAGCCCGGACGGGTCGAACGGCTTGCGTGGGTCGAACGGCACGGTGTTGTAGTTCGTCTCGATCCCGGCCCGGTCGAGCGCCTTGGCGGCGGGCTTGCCCGCGATCCCCTTGGGGGTCAGGTCCATCAGGATCAGGTGGTTGTCGGTGCCGCCGGACACGAGCGCGAACCCGCGCTCGGCCAGCGCCGCGGCCAGCGCCTTCGCGTTGGCGACGACCTGGTGCGCATAGACGCGGAACTCCGGCTGTGCCGCCTCGTGCAGTGCGACCGCGATGGCGGCGGTGGTGTGGTTGTGCGGGCCGCCCTGCAGGCCGGGGAAGACCGCCTTGTCCAGCGCGGACGCGTGCTCGTCGGTGGACATGATCATGGCGCCGCGCGGGCCGCGCAGCGTCTTGTGCGTGGTGGTGGTGATCACCGGGGCGTGGCCGACCGGCGAGGGATGGGCGCCACCGGCGATGAGCCCGGCGATGTGCGCGATGTCGGCCACCAGCACCGCGTCCACCTCGGCCGCGATCCCGGCGAACGCCGGGAAGTCGATCGTCCGCGGGATCGCGGTGCCGCCGCAGTAGATGACCTTCGGCCGCTCCTTGCGGGCCAGGTCGCGCACCTCGTCGAAGTCCACCCGCCCGGTGTCGGCCCGCACCCCGTACTGCACCGACCGGAACCACTTGCCGGTCACCGACACCGGCCAGCCATGGGTCAGGTGGCCGCCCATCGGCAGCGCCATCCCCATCACGGTGTCGCCCGGCTGGAGGAAGGCCAGGTAGACGGCGAGGTTGGCGGGTGAGCCCGAGTACGGCTGCACGTTGGCGTGGTCGACGCCGAACAGGGCCTGCGCCCGCTCCGCCGCCAGCCGCTCCAGCGGGTCGATGAACTGCTGGCCCTCGTAGTAGCGGCGGCCCGGGTAGCCCTCGGAGTACTTGTTGGTCAGCACCGTGCCGCACGCCTCGAGCACCGCCTCGGAGACGTAATTCTCCGACGGGATCAGGCGGATCTTCTCGAACTGCCTGCGCGCCTCGGAGTTGATGAGCTCAGCGGTCTCCGGGTCGGTGCGTGCGACATCTGGAATGGGCGGCTGGTGCATAGTGACCTCCTCGGGCAAGAGGCTACACACCCTGGCTGGGGCTGCCGGCGGACCGCTTCGGTGATCGTAGTGATTTCGGTATCGCCGGGGCCGGTGCCGGTGCGGGTGCCGGGGCGAGCCGGCCAAAGACCGCCCGTTCGGCCGCCGCCCATGCCGTGGTGGTCACCAGGTACAGGCCAGCGGCGAGCGGCACCACGGCGGCGATCGCCACGGTGGCGAACGGCAGCAGCCGGAGCAGGGCCCCGGTCAGGCCGGCCGTACCGGGTGCCCCGGGCGTCCCGGGCTGGCGGGCGGGTGCTGGCGCGGCGCTGGGCCGCACGGCACTGGGCCGCGCCGCCCGGGCGGAGAGCCAGGCAGCCAGGGCGAGCAGGCCGAACACGGCGGCGAACACCAGCCCCTGGCCGCTCCACGGGCCCGCCCCGGTGAGCCAGTGGCTGCCGAGCGAGGCGCCGAGCAGACGCTGGTGGAGCAGGACGTTGGGGCTGCCGCCGACGGTGCTGGACATGAACAGCCGGTATACGACGGTGAAGAACGGCAGTTGCAGCAGGGCGGGCAGGCAGCCGGTGAACATCCCGGTGCCCTCCCCCGCGTACAGGGCGGACAGCTCGCGCTGCAGGCGTTCTGGCTGCCCGGAATGCCGCTTGTACAGCTCCTGGATCTGGGGCGCCAGCCGGGCCTGCGCCCGCTGTCCCCGGAATGCGTAGTAGCCGAGCGGCAGCACCAGCAGCCGGACCATGATCGTGAAAAGGACGATAGCCGCGGCGGCCGCCAGGCCGCCCGGGAGCGGGGCGAACGCACCCGCGAGCGCGGACACCAGGTGGTAAGCGGCCTCAATCGGCAGGCCAAGCAGAGCAGACATGACGGATCACCCTCCAGCAGGGCATCGGGAACGGATGACAGCTGGAGACGGCCGCCGTGACACGGCAGCACCTGGCACAGCTGGGCGGCGGTAACGGACGCAGCCCGGCTGGCGCCGGGTGGGGGTAGAGCGGGATCAGGCGGCCGCCGGGCCCGCCGTGGGTGCTCTCGGGCGCGCCCGCCCGGGCGCATCAGGGTCACGTTGCGCGACGAAGCCGGCCCGCCATGACTTCTCGCGCAGGGCGGCTGTGCCGGACCTCTGCGGGGCGGAGGTAACGGCGGCGGCGAGCCGGCCGCCCTGGGCGAGCAGGGCGAGCAGCAGGCAGGTCAGTGTGACGGCAGCCAGCGCCATCAGACCGGCCGGCCTGCCATCGGGCACGAGCGCGAAGCCCTGCCAGCTGGCGTGGCCGGTGAGGGCCGGCAGGATGCTGCTGAGCATCGCGATCACGTTGACCTCCGCGTCCCGGCCCCCGCCACTGCGGACCTGTGGCCGGTACGGATTCAGCGTACGCCCGCCGCGCCAGCGCCTGGTAGCACCAGCCGCCCAGCCACACGCTCCCCACCTGCCGCGCGCTCTGTATCCGCCACGTGACCTCGAACCGGCACAATGGGTGCGGGCGCCTGTAGCTCAGCTGGACAGAGCGGCTGCCTTCTAAGCAGCGGGTCGCGGGTTCGAATCCTGCCAGGCGCACCAATCGACCAGGTCAGAAGACATATTCCGATCTTGAAGGACAGGGCCCCGGAGCCCAACGGGGAGCCACCGGAACAGCTTCCCGCCGTAGCGATCATTCCTCTCGCGTGGTGAACGGAAACCGGGCGCGCCGCGCTGCCAACGACACGACAGCCCGTGATAACCACGGGCCTACCCGCCGATCTGGCGCAGCGGCCTTCCACCTGATGTGGGTGACCGGGCGCGCAGATCTGGCAATTACGCGGCGTCGTTCCGTGAAATGGTGGTCGCGTGATTCCGCTGGAAATACCGGTCGCTCTCGCCGCCGGCACGGACACGATCGCGCTCGCCGAACGCGCTGACCTGCGCCACGATCCCTTCCACCGCCCGTGCACCGCGATCGCTGCCCGGCTGGGCGCGGAGTTCGCCGAGTTCCCCGGCGGTCACCTGGCTCCGATGGAACTCCCCGGGCCGTTCGCGGCCGGGCTGCGCGGCGTCTTCGGGCGGCGCTAGCCATGGCCGCGCAACCGTCGGCACGCGCCGGCCAAGCAGACATCGTGATCGCCGGCGGCGGACCGGTCGGACTCATGCTGGCCTGCGAGCTCCGGCTGAGCGGCACCGACCCGGTCGTGCTGGAGCGACTGCCCGGGATCGACGAGACCCCCAAGGGCAACGGCCTGGCGGGCCAGATCGTGCCGATGCTGGACTACCGCGGCCTGCTCGACCGGCTCCGCCAGGAGGCCACCTTTGCCGGGCCGGTACCGCGCTTCTCGTTCGGTCCCCTGGAGCTGGACTTCTCCAGGCTCGGCACCAGCCCGTTGCACATCCTGACGGTGCCGCAACGCCGGCTGGAGAAGGTGCTGGAGGCGCGGCTCACCGAACTCGGCGGGACCGTCCGGCGCGGGCACGAACTGACGGCGCTGTCCCCGCATGACGACGCGGTCACCCTCGACGTCAGCGGTCCCGGCGGCGACTACCGGCTGCGCACACGCTACCTGGTGGGCTGCGACGGCGCGCACAGCCTGGTTCGCAAGCAGGCCGGGATCGGCTTCCCCGGCACCACCTCGCCGGAGATATCCCGCATCGGCACCGTGCGCCTGCCGACGGCGAAGCTCACCTGGCGCGGCGGCGTGGTGAAGGTACCGGGGATCGGCCGCCTGAAGCTCATGGGGCAAACCCGCACTCCGCGAGGCACCTACTCGCTCGCGCCGCTGGCCGTAGTCGACAAGAACGCTGCTGCCGGTGTCTTCATCGTCTACACCAGTGAGGACGACCCCACCGCCGACCTGAGCGCTCCGATGACCCTCGAGGAAATGCGCGCCAGCGCCCGGCGGGTCCTCGGCGGCGACCTGCCGATGACCGATCCGCAGCGGCTGACCCGGCTTGTCGGGAACACCCGGCAAGCCGACCGCTACCAGGCTGGCCGCATCCTGCTGGCCGGCGACGCCGCCCACGTCTTCGCGGTATCACTGAACACCGGCCTGATCGACGCGGTCAATCTCGGCTGGAAGCTCGCCGCGCAGGTCCAGGGCCGGGCACCGGACGGCCTGCTGGAGTCCTACCACGCCGAGCGGCACTTCGCCGGACAGCACGCCATCCTGCAAGCCCGTGCCCAGAAGGCCCTGACCACCATCGGCCAGGGCGGGACGGACGAGCCCGCCAAGGTGAGCCCGGAGGGGGCCGAAGCGCTGCGCGAGCTGTTCGGCGACGTACTCGAGCACCCCGAGCCGCTGCAGCACATCCGCGAACTGCTCCGCGAGCCCGGGCAACTGCGTCACATCGGCGAGCTGATCGAGGGCTCCGATGTCCGATGCCCGATGCCGGCCAGCGACGCCCAGCCGCACCCGCTGCACGGGAAGCTCGCGCCAGATCTCCAGCTGGAAACCCGTCACGGCCGCACCCGGGTCGCCGAGTTCATGCACGCGGCCCAGGGCGTCCTGCTCGACCTCACCGCCGGTTCCGCGGTCGCCGGGGCGGCCCCAGACCAGGCCGGCCTGACCGTCATCACCGCACGCTGCCTGACCGAGCCCGCTCCGGCCGCAGCGCTGCTAATCCGGCCCGACGGCCACGTCGCCTGGGCTGCCGGACCCGGCACACCCGACCCGGCCGCCGGGATGAACACGGCCCTGCGCACCTGGTTCAGCCCGCGCACGCCTCCCCAGACACGGCACTAGCGTCCGCCGGGCCGCAAACGCCATGCAGGCGCCGCGTCGGCCTCGCCGCCTCGAAGGCCGCGATCACCTCGGCGCGGTGCTCGGGGGCGGGAAAGGCCGTGACGACGACGACAACGCTCATTCAGATGCTCTCCCGGTATGGGCCAGGAACGCGGTCAGCGTGGCCGGTATCTCCTGGGGAGCCTCCTCGAGACAGTAGTGGCCGCCGACGGGAATGACCACGCTCTGCACGGACCTGCCGCTGACCACCGCCCAGCTTATGGCTGTTGCGGACAGCACGACTGGCGGGTAGCGGCCGGGAAAATCGGTCGCTACCGGGGCGTCCGGTCGGGCACCATGGCCAGGCTGGCTGCCCGGAACGAGGGACAATGACTACGCCTGAACATAGCTGCGGCTCACCGGCCCGGAAAGGGGCGGTGCTGCTCGCGCTGCGCTACTACGGCCGCCAGATGGCCAGGCTCTGGCGCTTCACCGTGCCCGCGATGTTGCTGCCCGCGCTGGGGAACACATGCATCTACTACGTCGCGCCGCTGATTGTCGCTCAGCTGGTCGGCCGGTTTGCCGGCCACGCGCTGACTGGGATCGGCGCGGCGATGCCGTATGTGCTCGGTTTCGTAGGGGTGCTGCTTGTCGCCGAGATCCTGTGGCGGATCGGCCTCTACGGCGTGATCCGCCTCGAGGGTCACGGCATCGAGAACCTCTACGTGATCGGCATGGACGAGTTGCTGGCGAAGGACGCGGCGTTCTTCCATGACAACTTCGCTGGTTCGCTGACCAAGCGGGTGCTGAGCTTCGCTTCCCGGTTCGAGGACTTCACCGACAATCTGGTGTTCAACATCGTCGGCAGCCTCGTGCCGCTGGCATTCGCCTCGGTGGTGTTGTGGCGCTATGACCCGTTGCTCGTCGCCGGGCTCATCGGCCTGATCGCGATCACCGGCGCCGGGATCGCACCGCTGATCCGCCGTCGCCAGAAGCTCGTCGACCAGCGCGAGGAAGCGATCGCGCGCGTGTCTGGGCACGTGGCCGACAGCCTGATGAACATGGACACGATCCGCGCGTTCGCTGCTGAGGACCGGGAGGCCGCCGAGCATCGGTCGCGCGTCGCCGACCAGCGGCGGAAAACGCTGCGGTCGTGGGACTACGAGAACCTGCGGATCGACACGCTGGTCGCGCCGATGTCCGTGCTGACCAACGCAATCGGTCTGCTGCTCGCGATCTCACTCGGCGGGGGCCAGCACGGAATCGAGGTGATCGTGGTGGCATTCACCTACTACTCCAACGCGACGCGGATCATGTTCGAGTTCAACCAGATCTACCGCCAGATGGAGAGCTCGCTGACCGAAGCCGCGCAGTTCACCGAGTTGCTGCTGACACCGCCGACCGTGGTCGACCCGATCGCGCCC
>DATIXO010000133.1:0-30210 GCA_035518495.1 Streptosporangiaceae bacterium | reverse complement strand
GATCGAGCTGCTCACTCCGGCAGCCGACCGGCCGTTCGTCGGCAGTTCCACCAATAACAACATCCTCCAGCTCACATTCGGCTACAACGGGCTCAGCAGGCTCACCGGCAACCGGAGCGGCCTCGGCGGCGGGGGCGCAGGACGGGCGTTCGGCCGCGGGCTCGGCGTGGGCGCGGGCCGGGCCGCCGGTCACCGGCTCGGCGCGAGCGCTTTCGGCGGCGGCGCTTTCGGCAGCGCGGCGTTCGGCGGCGGGACTGGCATCACCCGCTTGTTCCAGCCCGAGATGGGCGGGCAGGTCAGCTGGCTGATCCCAGCCGCCCTGATCGCCTTCGTGGCCATGCTGTGGCTGTCGCGGCGGGCCGGCCGCACCGACCGGACCCGCGCCGCTGCCCTGATGTGGGGCGGCTGGCTGCTGGTGGCCGGCCTGGTACTCAGCTTCATGTCCGGAACCACCCACTCGTACTACACGATCGCCCTCGCTCCCGCGATCGGCGCGCTTGTCGGCATCGGCTCCGTGAGCCTGTGGCGGGTTCGACACACCTGGTTCGCGCGGGCCACAATGGCCGCCGCGCTGGGGACCACCGCCGCCTGGGCCTGGGTCCTGCTCGGCCGCAGCCCCGGATGGTTCCCATGGCTGCGCTTGGTCATCGTTCTCGCCGCTGTCGGTGCGGCCGGCGCAATCCTGATCGGGCCCGCCCTGCGGACCGCCACCGCCCGGCGGCGCACAGCCCTGGCCGTGGTCCCGGTGTCGCTTACCATGATCGTCGGCCTGGGCGGCCCGCTGGCCTACAGCCTCGATACCGCGGGTACCGCATACGCGGGCACGAGCCCGTCCGCGGGTCCGCCCATGACCGCCGCCGGAGCCGGGCTGGGCGGCGCCCGGGCGTTCGGCCGCGGCCGGTTCCCCGGCGGCGGCGCTGCTGGGGAGGGCGGGCCCGGCTCCGGCGCGGCGGGCTTCGGTGGCTTTGGTGGCGGCCGGGCTGGCCGTGGCGGCTTCGGCGGTATCGGCGGCAACACCACGGTCAGCAGCGCCTTCGCCAAGCTGCTCGAGGCCGGCTCCGCTCACTACAAGTGGGCCGCTGCCACCGACGGCGCCGACAGCGCCGCCTCGATGGAGCTGGCCACCGGCGGTGTCCCGGTCATGGCGATCGGCGGCTTCCGGGGAACGGACCCCGCGCCCAGCCTGGCCCAGTTCGAGAGGCTGGTCTCGGCGCACGAGATCCACTACTACGTGGCTGGCGGGGCGGGCGGCGGCGGCTTCGCGCGCGCGGGCGGCTTCGGAGGTTTTGGCGGGTTCGGCGGCGCGGGCGGTGGCGGGTTCGGCGGCGCTGGCGCTGGCCGCGCCGGCCCAGGCGGCGCCGGCACCGACGCGGCGCAGATCAGCGCGTGGGTCCAGGCCCACTTCACGGCCAGGACCGTGGGTGGCATGACCGTCTACGACCTCACCGCCCCCGCGAGCTCGTGACCGGCGGCGGCCGGCCACAGGGTTGGCCGCCCCGGGCTGTCCGGGTATGGCCGCGGTGCTGGCGCCCGCCACCGCTCTCTGCCGCGCGGCCGCCACCGTGAGAGCGGCCGCCACCGTGAGAGGTGTCAGCGCTCGGGTAACGCGTCAAGCGCTCTCACGGCCTGCCCGCCTGCGGTTGTCCGCCCGCCGGTGCCCTGCGGTGCGCCGAAGCCAGCGGCTCGCGCTGCGTCAGAGTCTCCGGGGGCGCCGGTGCCATGGCCGGCCCTCCGGCGTCACGGCCCGCTGGCGTCAGGGCACGCCAGGTCCGGTCCGCCAGCAAGGCCATTTCGTACGCCACCAGGCCCATGTCACAGTCAGCGCGGGCGAGCACCGTAAGGCTCGAGCCGCCGGGGATAGACATCACGATCAGCAGGCCCTGGCGCATCTCCACCACCGTCTGGCTGACCGGGCCACCCTCGAAAATGCGGGACGCGCCTTCCACCAGGCTGCTGAGGCCGGAGGTGACAGCGGCTAACTGGTCTACCCGGTCGGGCGGCAGGCCCTGCGAGAACGCCAGCGGGAGGCCGTCGGAGGAGACGACCAGCGCGTGCGCAACGGAAGGAACACGATCGGCGAAAGCCGTGACTAGCCAGTTCAGATCCTGCCCTGGACGCACGGATACTCCTCACTATCTGGACGTGCACCCCGATGGCGCCCGTCTCCGGCTCCTCCGCCGGCTGACCCGGCGCGGCCTTCCGGGCGCGTCTCACTCGCGGTGCGGCCGGACGACGGGGGAGCCGCATGCTCTCGACGCGACGGTACGGGGATCAGGCCCCTCCCGGCAACCCTGGCTCAGCGGCCCGGTAGCCAGCTGGCCTTGGCCGTGCTCATGCCTGCTCCGGGGGGGCTCCGGCGCCGGCCGTGTCCGTGCCTGCTCCAGGCGGGCCCCGGCGCTGGCCGCGCTATGCCGGCTCTCCCGCGGCCTCTGGTGGCGTCCTCACGTCCGGCGTGATGACGCTGCCCGCCTGCTCCGCCAGCACCGTCATCTCGTAGGTGACCTGGTCGAGATCGGCGTCGATCACGGCGAGCACCGCCAGGCTCGCCCCGTCGCTGATCGCCGCGGTCACCATGACACCCTGCTCCATGGTCACCAGGGTCTGGGTGACCGCGCCGCCATCGAGCATCAAGGCGCTCCCCTTCGCCAGGCTGACCAGGCCGGAGGTGATCGCGGACAGTTGCTGCTGGCGGTCCGGGGATATCCCGTCGGACACCGCCAGGGGCACCCCGTCAGCGGACACGACGGCGGCATGCACCACGGCGGGGACCCGCTCGGTGAAGTCGGTGACGAGCCAGTTGAGGTCCTGCCGCTGGCCGTTTGCCTGTCCCAATGCCCTTCCCTCTCCGGGATGATCCGGCGCTCCCGCCGGTGCGGTGGCCCGGTCATGGCTGCCAGGCCCGGCCGTCCCGCCCGCCCCGAACAAGGCTGGCCGCGGTCGCTGCGGGCCGGCTGGGCCGCCCATGGTGCGGCCCGGTCCGCGCGTCACGGTGGCTCAACCGGTGGCTGTGTGCCCGGGTCGGCGGCGGCGCGGGCCCGGCGCGACCCCCGCTGGAAGCCCGCCAGTCTGCTGCTCACGACCTCTGCCGTCTCAGCGGGCCTCGACGGCCTGCCTTCCCGGGCGCCGGCGGAGCCCGGCACGAGGTTGGCCCTGGGTGCCCGCCTCGGCAGCCCCGAGGCGGTGACCCCGCTGACTGCGGGCGTGCGGATCGCCTCGGCTGCGCGCCAGCCGTCGTCGCCGGGTGAGGCCCATGGTTCCCCCGCGCGGGGGGTGTCCACCGGGGCGCCTGGCCGTGCTGGCCTGCGGCGGGAGCGGAACCAGTCGGACTCCACCGACTCGAAGATCGGCAGCCGGTTTTCCCGCAGTGGCCGTGAGGGCTCGGGCACGATGACCGTCGGTGCCTCATCTGGCGGCGCGGCTGTGGATGGCGTGGCTGCGCGCGCCCCGGCCGCGAGCGCCGTCTCGGCCTGTGGTGTCTCGGCCAGCGCCGCGTCGGCCAGCGGCAGCTTGGCCAGTGACGTCTGGGGCGGTGACGTCTGGGGCGGTGACGTCTCGGGCGGTGGCGTCTCGGCCGGTGGTGTGTCGGCCGGTGGTGTGTCGGCCAGCGGCATCCTGGGCGGTGGTGTGTCGGCCAGCGGCGGCTTGGCTGGTGGTGTGTCGGCCAGTGGTGTCGTGCCCAGCGGCGTCTCGGCTGGTGGCGCTTCGGCCAGCGGCGCGGCTGCGAGCGGGGCGACGGCAGGCGGCGTGGCGTCGGCCGGGCCCGTGCTGGCCGGGCTAGTGCTGGCCGGGCTAGTGCTGGCCGGACTAGTGCTCGCTGGGCCCGCGCCCGCTGGGCCGGTGTCGGCCGGGTCCTGGGGGAACCTGGCGGTCCGCGTCACGGCCTGAACCACCGCAGACGCCCGCGCCGGGCGGATGCTGTCCCAGTGGGCCGGCTTGCTGTCACGGGAGATGAGCGCGTCGGGCAGCCACGCGTGCGCGATGAGGCCGCCGCCGGTCGCCTTCCGCAGCCGTACCCTGATGCCGTGCCGTCCCGCCAGGTGCGCCACCGCGAACAGGCCCATATGGCGGGAGACCTCCACATCGGCGGCAGGCGGGTTCTCCAGCCGCCAGTTCACCTGCGTGAGCTGCTCCTCCGTCATCCCCATCCCGCTGTCGATGACGTTGACCAGCACCCCGCCGCTGCGGAGCGAATGGCCCGACACGGTCACATGAGTGCTCTTCGCAGAGAACGTGGTGGCGTTCTCGAGGAGCTCGGCAAGCAGGTGCACCACGTCGGCGACCGCGTTCCCGGTGACGCCGAGGCCGGGCTGCATGTCCAGGACAACCCTGTCGTACTGCTCGATCTCCGACACCGATGCGCGGGCGACGTCCGCGAGCGACACCGGTTCGGCCCACCTGCGCGGTGGCTCCTGGCCCGCCAGCACCAGCAGGTTCTCCGAGTTGCGGCGCATCCGTGTGGCCAGGTGATCCATCCGGAAGAGATCGGCCAGCCGCTCGGAGTCCTGCTCGCCGAGTTCCAGGCTGTCGATCAGCCTCAGCAGCCGTTCCAGCAGTGACTGGCTGCGCCGGGAGAGGCTGACGAACATGGCGCTGACGCTGCTGCGCAGCCGGGCCTCGTCCGCGGCCAGCCGCACCGCCTCCTGGTGTACCTGGTCGAACGCCCGCGCGACCTGGCCGATCTCGTCGGTGGAGTGCACGCCGATCGGTTCAACGTCAGCGGCCTCCCCCTCGCCACCGTCCTCGCTCAGCTCGCGGACCTCCCGGGGCAGGCGCACCTCGGCGACTTCGAGAGCCCCGGCCTTGAGCTGCCGCAGCGGGCGCACCATCGACCTGGCGATGATCAGTGTCGCCAGCAGCACCAGGATCAGGACCGCCGCCGCGACGCCAGCGGTGAGCATGAGCGACCGCATCGCGCCCTGATGAAGGGCTTCAGCCTGCTGGGCGATCGAGTTGGCGAGCTGCTGTTCGGCCAGCCGCATCCTGTCGACGGTGTAGGACATGTCCGCGTACCACTGCCGGCTGGCGCCGGGGCCGAGGTTCAGCGCCCCGTTGTTCTCGCCGAGCACGATCGCGCGCTGCTCCATCGCCTGGGCCCGGTCCACCGGCGGCCCGGCCACGGTGTCGCTCAGGACCTGCGTTTCGCCGAGCGTGGCTGAGGTCTGGAACGAGGCGAGGTCGGTGGCCTGCTGTGCCTGCGCGGCGATCAGCGCGTTCAGGATGCCGGTGTCAAACTGTCCCGTGAGCAGCGCCGTCTCGAGGATCGCGCGCTGCAGGGACGCCTGGTCCTTCAGCCGCGACAGGGAGCCGAGCGCGCGCACCTTGCCCACCAGCGCGGAGTTCCCGCCCTGCTGGGCTATGTCGTCGTCGAACGTGAACAGGTCGGCGTTGGCCAGGGTGTAGGCGGTAATCGCCGTGAGTGCCGGGGCATTGCTGGCCGTCGCATAGCTGCGCAGATCGGGCAGGTCGTCGATTCTGGCAATGACGTCGGCAGTGGCGGCCCGGGTCTGGGCGGGGAAGGCGCCGCTGAGCCCCTTCATTTGGGTGCGGACCTGCTGCGCCAGGGCGTTGGTCACCGCGTACTGCCGCTGCAGGGCGGCCTCGCCAGTGGCCGGCCGCCCGTTGGCGATGAAGCTGGCCGTGAGGTCGCGCTCGTCTTCCATCGCCTGCGCCAGGGCCGTGACCTGCTGGCCGAGCGCCGCGAGCTGCGCGGTCCGCCCGAAGGCGGCGGCGCTGTCCGCCGCTGCCGCGACCCGCAGGCCGGCGAAGGCCATCGCCACCACCGTCGGGATGGCGATCAGGGCGATCAGCCGCCACGGCACCCGCCAGTTCCGGAGGGTCAGCGGCGAGCCCTTCCGGCCGCGGCTGTCCTTCTCCCAGGCCGGAGGTTCCTGCGACCAGCCGGCGTGCTCCGGCACCTGGCCAGCGGGCTCCCGCCCCCGGCCAGCGGGCTCCTTCACCCGGCCGTCATCACCCTGCGCCCGGCCGCCGGGTGGTGGCGGAGGGTCTGGCATGGCAGGCCTGGCAGGGATGTGCAAGCTCATCTCGCGTCCTCGCTCTCGGCACCGTTCCCGGAAGCGGCCGGCAGCCTCCACCCGATGGCAGGCTGGCTGGAACCACCGGCAGACTGACTGGAAGTACCGGCAGGCTGGCTGGAAGTACCGGCAGGCTGGCGCCGCTGCCCGGCTGGCGCCTCTCCCCGGCTGATACGGCTGGCGGGGGCAGGGCGGAGCCCGGCTGCGGCCATCTCAGCCCCCCACCAGCGGCTGGACATTGAACCGCTGCTTGAGCTGCCCGAATTGCCGCATCAGGTCGGCGGCCCGCTGGATCTGCACCGGGTTGGCACTGGTGGGGAAGGTCCCGGTGGCCATGACACCGGCGATGCTCGGGCTCAGGTGCAGGTCCTTGGCGAGGACCTGCTGGAGAACGGACAGGTTCGTGCTGGCGATCACGTTCCCCTGCTCGACCGCCTTCGTAAACGCCGCCGCGGTGCGCGGGTACCTGGCCATCCAGGAGGTGAGCGCGGCGTAGCCGGTCATCGGGAAGCCCTGGGTGGACCCGCTGTCCATGTCCGCCAGCTCCTGGAAGCCGAACTCCTTCACCGCCTCGGTGACGAACGGCTCGGTCTCATAGGCCGCGGCGATCTTCCCGGCGGCCAGCGCGGCAGGCATCTGCGGGAACGGCATGGCGACGAGATGCACCTGGGCAGGGGTGATCCCGTAGGAGGCGAGCGCGCTGTACACCAGGTACTGGCCCACGGCGCCCAGCTGGTTGACTGCGATGGTCTTGCCCTTCAGGCCGGCCAGGGTGCGGACGTTGGCGCTGGCCGAGGTGATGATCTCGTTCACGTGCGGGCCGAGGGCGAACCCGGCGGCCAGGATGCGCATCTTCGCGATCCCCGCCGCGTCGGCGGCGATGTAGGACACGTACGCGCCACCAGCCACGTCCACTTTGCCGTGCAGCATGGCGGGGACCGCGACGGCCGCGCTCACCACCGGCTTGATGGTCACGTGCAGGCCAGCCCTGGTGAACAGGCCTTCCGCCTGCGCGATGTACAGGCCCGCATTGGCCTCGGCGGGCACCACAGCCACCACCAGATCGGGCTTCTCCGGTGCCGCCGGGGCGGCCTGCTTGCTGCCGCCGCCGCAGGCGGCGGCCATCACCGCGATCCCGGCAACCGCGATTGCCGCCAGGGTGCGGCGCCATGACCGGCGGCCATGCCGCGCCGGCCCGGCCGCCGCCAGCCGGGCCGGCGCTGACCCGCCCAGCTGGGCGGTGGCCCGGCATGTGCGCGGAGATCCCCAGCCGGTCCCCGAGCCCGGCTGGGTGACTTGCCAACGCTTGTCGGTCATGCCGGAAATCTTCGGCTGACGCCGGTGACGGCCGCAGACGCCGTCACCGGCTGCGTCGCTTTTCTGCCGGGCTGGTGTCAGCTCATCTGGCGGTGCCGCCGGACTGCGCCTGAGCGGCCGGGACGGCCCGTAGCTGCCGGATCTCATGCATGGCCGCCGCGGTTGCCGCAGGCACCACCGAGACGCCGCCGGGGAGGGTCAGCAGCTGACGCCGGTGCCCGGCCACCGCGACCGCCTTGGCAAGCAGGTCGAGCAGGACGATCGGGTCAGCCAGCCGCACCCGGCCAGGCGGCGGGCACGCCCACTCCACCCGCTGGCCATGGCTATCGCGCGATGGCGGAGCCGGGATCCTGCTGCCGCCGGCGTGCCAGCGCACTACCACCTCAGGCGGGCCATCGGCCGGCGTCGCGGGCGCGAGATCCGGGCCGGTCCACGGACACGCACCCGGCTGCACCAGGAACAGGAACCGGTCACCGGCGGCGACCACCGCCAGCGCTTCCTGCGGGCCGGGCAGGCCGGGCAGGCCCCGGATCTCATCTGGCACGCCCCCGGTGTGCAGCCACCAGTGGAGCGCCATCACACCCGACGCCCGCGGCACCTCCAGTGCCTCGACGCCGTGCCCGCACACCAGCTCGACCTGCTTGCCCGCGTATTCGGCCCGCCAGCCCAGCCGCCGGTACGCCGCCACCGCCTCCGCCGCGATCCGTGACCCAAGGCCCCGGCCATCCCGCCGGGCTTCCTCGTCCCCCCCGCCATCGGCCGGGACCGGGGTGAGGGCGGTACGCCGCCGCGTGAGCCGGTCATACCGGGTGATGAGCGCGGCACCGGTGCCGAGCACGGCGTCGCTGCGCTCCCAGAAGGCCCGGGGCACGTTCTGGCCGCCGCTTTCCACCGTGGAGACCGTGCTGCGCGCATACCCGGTCCTGCGCGCGAGCTGCGCCTGTGAGTAACCCGCGGCTCCCCGTGCTTCCTTCAGGGCCCGGCCTAAGTCCCGCCGGAGCGCCCGCACACCCTCAGAATCGTTCATCCCCACCGCCTTATGGCCAGCGCCACGCGCCCATGCCCGGAATCAGGCGGCACCGGAGCCGCCAGGCACCGCAGGGCGAGCGTGTTCGTGGATACGCCAGCCAGGTTCGCGGACCCGCTGTGATCACTATGGTCCCGGCCGTATAAGCCGGGTCATCCGCAACTATGCACACGCTCGTAACGCACGCGCAAGGGGTAAATAGCTACCGGCAATTATCGGGCAGCGGGCGTGGTGGGACTGGCGCCCTGGCGGCCCGCGGACCTATTAAGGGCCTTAGTGAAAAGAAAGTGCATAGTTGTTAGAGAAACCGAATCGGGGTGTTGATGGGACGCGGCAGGGCCGACGGAGCGCGAGGACGTGGTACCGGTGAGTAACGGGAAGCCGCTGGCGGGCCACCGGGGGCCGGCCCGCTCCGCCGGCCCGGTTCGCCGGCCCGCCACGCGCGCCGGTCATGGGTGACACGATCTGAGAATCACGACTTGAGATAAGGATTCATTTCCCGCGCCATTTGCCAATGACCGGGCCCGCGGCATCCCGCCGTTCCCGGCCAGCCGCAGGCCCGGTCAGGCACGGTCCGGTCAGGCACGGTCCGGTCGGGCACAGGCCCGGTCGGGCACGGGCCGGTCGGGCACGGGCCGGTCAGGCACGGTCCGGTCAGGCACGGGTCCAGTGAGGTGCGGGCGTGGCTGTTCTCCGTACGCCGGGGCCGTCGCCTGGCCCTCGTCCCGAGGGTGGCCGGCGGCGGTTGCAGGCCACCTTGCGGTGGGCGCTGTGGCGGCCGGCCCGCCGCCGGGGTTTGATACCTGCATGAAGTCGCTGGCCGTACGGGTGCTGGGCGATTTCGGCGTGGACGGCGTGGAGCCGCAGGCGCTCGGCAGCCGGAAGGCGCGGCTGGCGCTGCAGCTGCTGGCCCTGGCCGGGGGGCAGGCCGTACCGTCCGATGTGCTCATCGATGCGCTGTGGGGCGGCACCCCGCCCACGCGGCCCGATGATCAGCTTGCCGTGCTGATGAGCAGGCTGCGCTCGGTGCTCGGCCGTGACCGGATCGAGCACCGTGACCACGGCTACCTGCTGCGGTGTGACTGGCTCGACGCGGCCGAGCTTGCGGTGCTCACCGACGAGGTGGAGCGGCGCCGCGCCGCCGGCAACGTGGTAGGGGCGGCCGCAGCCGCCCGGGTCGCGCTCTCGCTGCTGCGGGACGCCGGGCCAGCGCCGGTGCCCGGCGAGTGGGCGCAGCTCAGGCAGGCAGGCCTGGACCGCCTGGGCAGCCGCACCCGCCGGGCGGCGGCGGCCGCACTGCTGGAGGCCGGCGACTGGGTGGCCGCCGCGGACGCCGCAACGGCGGCGCTGGAACGCGACCCGTATGAGGAAGCGGCGCTGCGGGTGCTCCTGTCCGCCTACGTCATGGGCGGGCAGGTCGCGGCGGCGCTTGCCGCCTACGCCAGCGTCCGGGAGCGGCTCGCCGACGAGCTGGGGACCGATCCGTCACCGGAGACCACCGCCCTCTACACGGCGATCCTGCGGGGCGAGGTCGCCGTGCCCGCGCCGCCTCCCGCCGCCACCACGGAACTGGCCGGCCGGGACACCGAGCTCGCCTATCTGGACACGATCGCGGCGCGTGCGCAGGGCGGCCCCGCCGAGGTGGTCGTGGTCGACGGGGAGCCCGGCATCGGGAAGACGGCGCTGCTGCGCGCCTGGGCCGCCCGGCGGGCCGCCGCCGGGGACACGGTGCTGCTGGCACCGTGCGGGCAGCTGGACCGGGCGATGCCGCTTGACGCGCTGCTCGGCGCGTTCACCGCGCTGCTGCGGCGGCTCGGGCCCGATGCGGCCGCCGACCTGATGGCCGCCGATGCGGCGATGCTCACGCCGCTGCTCGGCGGCGTGCCCGGCCCACGCCCGGCCCCGGTGCCGGTGGAAAGCACGCTCGGGCCAGCGGTGCTGTACGCGGCCCTGGCACGGGTGCTGGCCCGGCTCACCGAGCGGGGGCCGGTGGCGGTGGTGATCGACGACGCGCACCTGGCCGGGCCCGCCCTGCCGGACTGGCTGCGGTTCGTGCGGCGTGAGCAGGTGCCGGTGGCGGTGGTGGCGGCCACCCAGCCAGGCGAGGGCGAGCCGCTGCCCACCAGCGCGTTCATCCACCTGGAGGTGCTCGGCCGGGAGGCGGCCGCCGAGCTGGTGGGGCAGGCCCGCGTCGATGAGCTGTACGCCCGCTCCAACGGCCACCCGCTGTTCCTCACCGAGCTGGCGCAGCAGTCGGCGGACGGGCAGCTGCCGGCGTCGCTGGTCGAGTCGGTGTCCGCGCGGTGCGATGCGCTTGGCAGCGCCGGGGCGCTGCTGCGGACGGCGGCGGTGATCGGCCCGGAACTCGACGTTGACCTGCTGGCGGCCGTGCTCGGCCGTGGCGTGGTAGAGCTGCTCGACGACGCCGAGCGGGCCGCCGCCAAGCAGCTGCTGGCCGAGGAGGACGGGACGTTCCGGTTCCGGCACGAGCTGGTCAGGCAGGCGCTGGCCGTGGCGACCGCGGGCCGGGCTGCCCTGCTGCACCGGCAGGCAGGCCGGGTGCTGGCGCGGCGGCCGGGCGCCGACCCGGTGACGGTCGCCCACCACGCCCGGCTGGGCGGTGACCTGGTGCTCGCGTCCCGGGCGCTGCGGGAGGCCTCCGCGCGGGCCGCCGAGCGTTTCGACCATGCGGCCGCCGAGGCGCTGCTCGACGATGCGCTCAGCCTGCACGCCGATCCCGAGGGATGGCTGGCGCGGGCGCGGGTCCGCACCCGCCGCGGGCGTTACCGTGAGGCGCTGGCCGACGTCGAGCTCGCGGCTGCGGCGGGCCCGGCCGCCCTTGAGGTGGGCGCGTGGGCGTCCTACTTCGGCCGCCGCTTCACGCAGGCCGCCCAGTTCGCCGCGGACGGGGCGCTCGCCGCGGACGGCGCGGCCGCCCGGGCACGGTGCCTGGCGGCCGGCGGCCGCACCCACCACGCCGCCGGTGACCTGGCCCAGGCGGAGCTGCTGCTCGGCGAGGCGTTCTCGCTCGCCGAGGGGCCGGACCGGGTCACCACGGCCGCCTGGCTGGGGGTGCTCAGGGCCCACCAGAGCCGGGTGGATGAGGCGCTGTCGCTGCTGCGCCCGGCCGCCCGCGGGCAGGTAGGCGTGGAGCACACGTCCGCCACCTTGCACTCGCTGCTGTTCACCGGGCACGCGCACGCGCTCGCTGGCGCGCCAGCACTCGCCCTGGCCGCGTTCGCCCGCTACACCGCCGAGGTGGAACGCCGCCAGGTCCCGCGCTTCGCTGGCCGCGCGGTGAACTTCGCCGGCTGGGTGCTGCGCAGCCTGGGCGCCCGGGCCGAAGGGCTCGACCATCACACCGAAGCGCTGGAGGTGGCGCAGCGCCAGGGCACCGTGGAGGTCACCATCGCCGCGCTGGAAGATCTCGCCGAGCACTGCCTGGAGGACGGCGACGCCGACAGCGCGCAGGCGCGGCTGGCACAGGCCCGGGCGCTGCTGCGGGGCGACCTGGTCTTCGGGTGGCGGCTGGAACTCAAGCACCGGCTCATCGCCGGCCGCCTGGCGCTGCTGCGCGGCGACGCAGAGCAGGCGCTGGCGGCCGCCACCGAGCTGGAATCACGGGCGGCGGCGCTGGGCGTCCCGCGCTACACCAGCGTCGCCCGGCTGCTGCGGCACCGGGCGGACCGGGCGCTGGGCCGGCCGGTGGACACCGGCGCAGTAGCCGCGGACCTGGACCTGCTCGACGCCTCGGTGGCCATCGAGGCGTGGTGGTGGACCGGCGAGCTGGCCGCCGCCTTCGCCAGTCCCGCCTGGCTGGACCGGGCCGCAGACCGGGCCGGCCGGCTCGCCCGCCATGCCGGTGACCATGCGGACGGGCTGCGGCAGGCGGCGGGCCAGCGCCTGCTGGCCTGGCGGGCCGCGGCCGGCTTATCCCGCCCGTTCAGCTGGCCGTCAGCACCATCATGGAGACCACCAGCGGGCCGGCGCCGGCCACGGCGCGCTCCGCCGCGCGCCGCAGCTCGGCCTGCCGCGCCGGATCCAGCGAGCTCACGAACGGGGCGATGTTGGCCATGCCCAGCCGCCAGGACGCCAGCTGCGCCGGGGTCGCGAGCCCGGCCGGGACGGCGGCCGTGCGGAGCCGCACATGCCGGAAGCCGGCCGCTGCCGCGTACCCGGCCAGCAGGCCGGGGTCCTCGGCCTGCGGCTCGGTCTGGCTCTTGAGCCGCTCGTACCACGCCGGGGGGCGGTAGCCGAACGGGCGGAGCGCCTCATCGACCGCTGCCCGGGCCGGGTGGCTCCAGCCCGGCGCGAAGGTGCTGGCGGCGATGGCCCGGCCGACCCGCCGCGCCTCACACAGGCCCGCGGCGAGGTCAGCCAGGTGGCTGAGGGAGAGCGCGGCCAGCACCAGGTCGAAGCTGCCGTCCCGGAACGGCAGCGCGGCCGCGTCGGCGGCCACCGGGTGCAGCTCCGGGCCCGCGCGGCGGAGCATGCCGACGGCGAGATCAGCCGCCACCACCAGCCGCGCCCCGGCCGCCAGCGCGGCCCGGCCGGCCACCCCGGTGCCCGCGCCCAGGTCGAGCACGCACCGGCCGGCGGGCGGCACCGGCGCCTGCTCGACCAGCGCCCGGGCCAGCCGCCCGTACATCTGCCCCGGGCCGTCGGCCCACTGACCGGCGGCGGCGTCGTAGGCGGCGCGCAGCTCGGTGGTCAGCCGAGCAGCGGCGCCGCCCTCACCGCCTGCGTCTCCCACCAGGCGAGCTCCTCGTCGTAACCGCCGAGCGCCTTCTCCCAGCCGAACTGGACCAGCGCGCCCAGCAGGCAGAGCGCCAGCTGGCGTTCCCACCAGGGCCCGGTGTCGATGCCGCACGCCTCCAGCGCGCCCCGGTAGGCCCCGATCGAGGCCTCCTTCGACTGCGGCAGGCGGCGGCAGTTGATCGCCAGGTACCAGGCCAGATCGGCCAGTGGCGCACCACAGCCAGGCTGTTCCCAGTCCAGCACCACGGTCCGTTCGGCATCGTCGGTGCCGAGGTTGTCGAGTTTCCAGTTGCTGTGCACGAACGTGTGCGGTGTGGCGGCGAGGGCATCGACCAGCGGGCCGGGGTCGCGGGCCAGCGGCGTGACCACCGCCGCCGCGGCCGGGGCCACCTCCGCCAGCAGCGGCCAGCCCCTGGCGACCAGCTGCGGCACCAGGTGCGGCGAGCCGATCGCCGCCTCCGCCTCCGCCATCCAGGGAGACAGCTCCAGGTAGCGGTGCGTGGCGGGGACGACGTCGAGCTCGGCGCCACAGTCCCAGAACGCCGCGTGCAGCGCGGCCATGTGACCAAGGAAACGCAGATGCTCACCGGGGCTGATCGGCGCGTCGGTGGCCGGGACAAGCCAGGGCGTCACGTCGTGCATCAGCAGGGCGCAGCCCCCCGCCGGGGGCGGGCCGGGCCTTTCTTCGGGGGCCACGCCGACGATCGGCTGGTTGAAACAGTCCGGGAGGCGGTCGAGGATGCCCAGCTCCCACAGCATGAGCGGCGCGCCCCGCAGGCTGCCGGATGCGCGCATGGTCCAGTCGTCGGCGAGATCGAGATGCTTGAGCACGTACGGCTGCCCACCGATCACGACCCGCTCCAGCCGGGCTCCGGACTTGCCCGGCACCTCCGCGAACACCGTCCGCTCGGTGGCGCCGGCGACCAGCTCGCCGACGTCGCGGTAGTGCCGCGGTGCGGCGGGCCGCGGCTCAGGCATCGGCGGCCTCCATCTCCGCCAGCAGCGAGGCGGGCCAGCGGCCGCCGCACAAGACCGTGTCGGCGACGATCAGGCCGTCGCGCACGGTGAGCAGGTGAATGTGGTGGGCCGCGTGCGGCACACCGTTCTCGGACCAGCTGAGCGTGTACTCGACCACGTCGCTCGCGCCGCCGCCGTCCGCGCCGCCGACCGGGTAGTGGCGCAGCTCGTCGAAGCAGCCGGGGTCAGCGAACCACCGCGCGTACTCCGCGCGGATCGCGTCCGGGCCCGCCACGTGCAGCCGCCAGTTCGGCACCGTGGCGTCGAGCGTCGCGTCCGCGCTCCACACGTCGCACGCCGGGATGGTCGCGCTCTCGATCGCGTGCAGGAACTTCTCGACCGCCGCTGCATCTGTCATCGTCGCCTCCTACGGGCCGGATCGCGGCCATCGTGCCCGCGGAGGCTTGCAGCACGGTTGCAGTCCCCGCCGATCCTTCCCGCCCGGCGGCTGGTGTGCCGGCAGCGCGCCCGCTCCCGCTCCCGCCCGCCCGGTGCCAGAAGTCTAGTGGCCCGCTCGCTCGGGGCCCGTGCCACCCGCGCTCGGGACGGGCAGCGCGGGCGGAGCCGGCGGCTCCGGGCCTGGCCTGCGGAAGCACTCCCGCACCGCCATCGCCAGCAGGTAGGGAAGCAGATCCGTGCACCGGCGCAGCACCCACGTGGTGCCCTTGGTCGCCATCCAGGTGAGCTCGTCGCGGCGGGTCGCCGGCGGGCTGGTGGGCTCGGTGCCGGGGCGGGGCCCGACCGGGTGGCCACGCGCGGCGAGCTGATCGTGGAACCGGCAGGCGATGAGCCAGTGACCGCGTTCGGTGTCGAAGCCCCGCCGCAGGGTGTCGTTGATCCCGACCACGACGCTGGCCACGTCCGGGCGCAGCTCGAGCGCGCGCGGCAGCTGCGTGCGCTCCACGTCGGCGGCCTGCGCCCCGGTGGTCGCCAGGTTGTGCAGCTGCCCGGCGGGCAGCCCTCCGGCCAGGAACACCGCCCAGCCCCGCCACCCGCCAGCCGGCGCGGGGTCGCCGAGCCCCAGCGTGATCGAGTCGCCCAGGGCCGTGAACGTCGTCATCTCGATGCCTCCTCAAGGGTCTCCACCCGGGCGGCCACGGCGTGCGCGGCGAGGAAGCCGCGGACGGCGGCCGGCCAGCCGAACTGCTCGGCGTGGGCGCGGGCCGCCACCCGCCGCTGCGCGGCCGGCAGCCGGTAGCCGCCGGACAGCGGCAGCACCGGCCCGCGCAGCGTGATGACCCGGCCCTGCGGGGTCTGCTCGTCGTGGTCGGCGGCCCCCGGCATGACGAGCACCGGCTCGTGCCCGGCCGCGGCATACCCGGCGCCGAGTTCCCGCAGGGCCGTGCGCAGGCCGCCGGAGCAGGGGGTGATGAAGTTGGCCAGCCGGACGATCCTCATCGCGCGGCCCCGGCCTGCTGTCCCGGCCGGGCCGCGGCCAGGGTGCCCCGCCCCGCGGCCGTGGCCGGGCTGGGCGGCGGCCCCGCCACGCCGGCCGTCACCGGGAAGCCCGGCGGGAGCGGCTGGCCGGGCCAGCCCAGCACCGCGCGGTAGTGGGCGGTCAGCTGGTCGCCCAGCGCGCACCAGCTGCGGCTGATCGTCCTCTCCCGGCCCGCCCGTCCCATCGCCGCGCGCGACCGCGGGTCGCGGGCGAGCCGCGCCACCGCATCGGCCAGCGCCCCCGCGTCGCCGGGCGGCACCAGGTAACCGGTCACGCCGTGATCCACCAGGTCCAGCGGGCCGCCCGCGGCTGGCGCCACCACCGGCAGCCCGCTGGCGGCTGCCTCCTGCAGCGTCTGGCCGAACGTCTCCCAGGCCCCGGTGTGCGCGAACACGTCCAGGCTCGCGTAGATCGTGGCCAGGTCGGTGCCGTAGCGGGGCCCGAGGAACACGGCCCCTGGCAGCGCCCGGCGCAGCGCGGCCGCGGCGGGCCCGCCGCCGACGACGACCAGCCGCACCCCTGGCATCGCGGCGACCTGCCAGAGCAGGTCGACCCGCTTTTCCTGGGCGAGCCGCCCGACGTACCCCACGAGCAGTTCGCCGCCCGGGGCCAGCTCGTCCCGCAGCGGCTGGCTGCGCCTGGCGGGGTCGAACCGCCCGGTGTCGACCCCCCGGCCCCACAGCCACACCCGCTGTACCCCGTGCTCGCGCAGGCTGGCGGCGCTGGCCGCCGACGGGGCAAGGGTACGGGCGGAGGCGTTGTGGATCCTGCGCAGCCACCGCCACGCGGCCGCCTCGCCCAGCCGCCCGGTGCCGTAGACACGGGCGTAGGCGGGCACGTCCGTCTGGTACACCGCCACCGTGGGCAGCCGGTGCCGCCTGGCGGCGGCGACGGCGGCCGGGCCGAGGACGAACGGGCTCGCCAGGTGCACCAGGTCGGCACCGTGACCGGCCAGCGCGGCGTGCAGGCGCCGGGCCGGCAGGCCGATCCGGAAGCTGCGGTAGCCGGGCATCGGCACGGACGGCACGCGCACCACCGGGCACGCGAACGGGCCCGCCTCGCCGGGCACGTTGCGGGCCGGCGCTGGCGCGATGACCAGCGGCTGGTGCCCGCGCAGCACGAGGTGCTCGGCCACCCGCAGCACGCAATGCGCGACACCGTTCACATCAGGCGGGAAGGATTCGGCAACGATCGCTACTCGCACGCTCACAAGGTGAACCACCAGATGCCGTAACAGGCCATGCCGCAGTTATGTGTTGGCGAACTGTCGGTGACATCTCGGCTGGCGGTGATGGTGCGTGTGCTGGTGGGGATGGCACTCCGTTAGCCGTCGTGGACCACGACCGCGCGGACCGGGAACGAGGCCATGGCGCGCACCGGCGGCGGCAGCGCGGTCAGCCGGGCGCCGTGATCGGGTACCGAGCCAAGGTTGGTGAGGTGCTCGATGACCGGGATGTCGGCGCCGAGTAGCCGGTGATGCACGGGCCGGGCGGGGTCGGCCGGGTCGTCGATGTTCAGCGAGTCGATGCCGGCCAGGGCCACGTTGGCGGCCACCAGCGCATCGGCGGCGCCGGCGGTCAGGTGCGGGCAGTCCAGGTCCAGGTAGCGCGGGGTCCCCCAGTGCCGCGCCCAGTTCGTGTGCACCAGCACCGCCTTGCCCCACAGGTGGCCGGGATCGCCGAGGTCGGCGGCGATCACCGCCGTCTTGCCAGCGGCCCGCACCATCACGACCGGCACATTGACCAGGCGCTGCAGCGGCAGCTCCGCCAGGTCGGCCCGGCTGGCGTGGTAGTGGAACGGGGAGTCGACGTAGGTGCCGGTGTTCCCGGCCAGCGTCAGCGACTCGATCTCGAAGGAGGCGCCGGAGCCCAGCCGCGCGGCGGAGGCCGCGCGCGACATGGTGACCTCCAGCCGCGGGCCCGCGACGCCGGGGTAGGTGACCATCCCGGCGGTGATCTCGTGTGACAGGTCGACGATCATGGCCCGAGGTTAGCCGGGGCCGGGACGATCGGCCGCGGGCAGCCCACCAGCCTGGCCCATCAGGCCGGCAGGGATCAGCCCCGCCGCGGGCAGCCAGGCAGCGCTAGCGGCAGCGGGGCGGCAGAGCTGTCAGGCGCGCCCTTCCTGGCCCGCCAGCGCGGGCGGGTCGCCGCCTTCCCCCGGTGGGGAGGCTGCCGGTGGCATCAGGCCCGCGAGGCCGGGGACCCGGCCGGAGATGGCCCCGAGCCCGACGCACACCGGGCAGGCCGCCTCCGCCCAGGCTTCCGCCCCGCCGCGCCGCCCGCGCCGGACACGCCAGAACACGAAAGCGCCGGCCACCAGCGCGGCGAGCACCAGCAGGGCTGGCCCCTTGGCCGCGTTGAACGCCTGGACCGCGAGCGGCCCCAGCAGCAGCCCGAGGACCAGGTGAAGCTGGAGGAAGACGCTGCTGCCGAGGATGAGGGCGGGCAGCGCGCGCCGCCAGCCCAGGCCGGAGGCTGCCGCGGCCAGCACGGTGACGGTCCGCAGCCCGGGCATCCCCCGGCCGATGGCGAGGGCGGTGCGCCCGCGCCGCTCGACGAAGGCGGCGCCGCGGCCGACGCGGGCCTGGCTGAGCCCGATGCGGGGCCCGAACCTGGTGACCAGGCGGTGCGCTGGCCCCCGGCAGGCGAGGAACAGGACAGTCGTCCCGGTGATCGCAACGACCTCGAAGCCGGCAACGGCCAGCCACAATGGGAAGGCACCGGCGGCCACCCGCTCACCCACGGTGAACATCACCAGATCGGCCGGGACCGGGATCGGCACGCCAGCCTCCATCGGAAGCAGGACGGCCAGGGCAACCCACCCGCCCAGGCCAGCGGCGGCCGCCTTCACCTCGCGCCGCCATGTCTCGCGCCGCCATGTCTCGCGCCGCCACGCCTGTCAGGCCAGCGATGACAGCAACCCCCCATGCCCCTGCCCCCCAATGCCCACCCCTGCATGGTCGTGGCAGTCACTATGGCGCAGCGCTGCAGGCGAGTCCAGCAACGCGGCAGCCGCGGTGCCCCGTGGTGGCCAGCCACACCGCTGGCCGACGGCACCGCCGGAAGGCGGGCTGTACTATCGAGCCGTCGAGGACGGGGACCTCCCCCCTCTCCCCTAACCGTGGATCTCCCCCCCGTCCCGGTGCCGGGGGCCAAGGGAGCTACCCGCCCTCGACCTTTCCTGGGGGGCAAACGCGCTGCTCAGCCGGGGTGCCGCCGCGCCGGGAGGGGTGACCGGCGCGAGGGCGGCCCCCCGCTCCGCGGAAAGTCGGCGGGAACCTCAGCATGGGCGGATACTGGCCCGGCCCTGACGGCCGGCGCGACCGCATGACCGGATGGCCGGTCACCGCTACAGTGGACGGGCCTAGTCACGCTGGTAGGTAGGCTACCGGCGCCGCTGGCCGTGGCCGACGGCCCGCCGGGACAGCGCAAGGATGGTGAGGCTGGATGGCCCTGCCCGGCGTGACACCGTATCCCCCGGAATTCGCGGCGCGCTACCGCGCCCGCGGCTACTGGTCGGACCGCCCGCTGGTCACGCACTTCCTGCCGCTGTTCTCCGGCTATGCCGACCGCCTCGCCGTCATCGACGACGAGGGGTCCTACACCTACGCCGAGCTGGGTGCGGCCTCCGAGCGGGTCGCGCTGAACCTGCTCGACCTCGGGATCGGGCCCACCGACCGGGTGGTGGTGCAGCTGCCCAACACCCGGCTGTTCGCCTCCTTCTACTTCGCGCTGCAGCGGATCGGCGCGATCCCGATCATGGCGCTGCCCTCGCACCGCTACCGGGAGCTGCGCCAGTTCGTCTCGCTGTCCGGCGCGGTGGCGGCGGCCGCCCCCGCCCGGGCCAAGGACGCGGACTTCGACGTGCTCCACCGCCGGGTGCGCGCGGAATGCCCGCACATGCGGCTGAGCATCCTGCAGGGCGGGCACCCGGAGCCGGCCGATGGCTACATCAGCCTGGAGGAACTGCACGAGCGGGAGCCCACCGGGCACACCGCCGCCGATCTGGAGCGCATCGCCAGCCGCATCGACCCGGACGACCCGGCGGTCTTCCAGCTCTCCGGCGGGACCACCGGCATACCCAAGCTCATCCCGCGCACGCATAACGACTACGCGTGCAACTCCCGGCTGGCCGTGTCGGTCTGCGATGTGCGGGAAGGCGACGTGCTGCTCGGCGTGCTGCCGATCGCCCACAACCTGCCGCTCGCCTGCCCGGGCATGCAGGGATTCCTGCTGTCCGGCGCGGCCGTCTGCCTGGCGGGCTCCACCCGGGCACCGGCGGTGTTCGCGGCCGTGGACCGCCACCGGGTCACCCACATCCACGTGGTCCCCGCCCTGCTCATCCAGTGGATCAATGACCCGGCCCTGGCCGGGTACGACCTCGGCTCGGTCCGGGTGATCCAGAGCGGGGGCCAGCGGCTGCAGCCGGAGACCCGGCAGCGCGCCGAGCGGGCGTTCCGCAACGTCACCGTGCAGGAGAACTTCGGCATGGCGGAGGGGCTGCTGATGTTCGTCCGGCTTGACGACCCGCCGGAGGTCCGGCTGGAGACGGTCGGCCGGCCCGTCTGCCCCGACGACGAGGTGCGCCTGGTGGGGGAGGACGGGCTGGATGTGCCGGACGGCGAGATCGGGGAGCTGCTGGCGCGGGGGCCATACACCCTGCGCGGGTACTACAACGCGCCCGAGCACAACCAGCGGGCGTTCTCCCCGGACGGCTTCTACCGCTCCGGCGACCTGCTGTGGCGGCACCCGAGCGGCAACTACGTGGTCGCGGGCCGGAGCAAGGATCTGATCAACCGGGGCGGGGAGAAGATCTCCGCGGAGGAGGTGGAGAACCTCATCCTCTCCCACCCCGCCGTGCTGAACGTGGCCTGCGTGCCGGTGCCCGATCCCGTGCTCGGCGAGCGCATGTGCGCCTGCGTGATCCTGCGTCCAGGGGCCACCCTGACCCTGCCGGAGCTGGTGGAGTTCCTCGCCGCGGCGGAGATCGCCCGGCACAAGCTGCCCGAAAGGCTGGCGGTCGTCGCCAGTTTCCCGTTGTCCCCGGTCGGCAAGGTCTCCAAGAAGGACCTGGCCGCCATGCTCGTCGAGCCCGGCGGCGAGGCGCCCGCGAGGGAGGCCATGACATGAGGCGGGTGGATCTGCATGCCTACCCGGGGACGGCGGAGTGGATCGCGTCGCAGGGGCGGTATGTGGAGCCGCTGGGGCGGTACTGGAAGAAGCAGTGGACGGCGAAGACGGAGCAGGAGGTCGTCGCCGACTTCCGCGCGCACGGCATCGAGGCGGTGCTGGTCGCGTTCGACATCGAGTCCGTGACCGGGGCGCCGCCCTGCACGAATGCCTATGTGGCCGGGCTGCGCGACCGTCACCCCGCCGCGTTCGCCGGTGCCTGGGGGACGGTGGACCCGCTGCGCGGCGCACAGGCGGCCGCCGACGCGCGGCAGGCGGTGGCCGAGCACCGGGTGCTCGGCTTCCACTTCCACCCGATCATGGGGCGCTACTCGGTGGACGACCCGCGGTTCCACCCGCTGTTCGAGGAGATCAGCGCCCTCGGCGTGCCGGTCCTTGTCGACGTCGGCACCACCGGCATGGGGGCCGGCATGCCCGGCGGCGACGGGGCCGTGCTCAGGCACGCCCACCCGCAGGCGCTCGACGCGCTCGCGGCCGCCTTCCCCCGCCTGACGGTGATCGCCGCCCATCCCGGCTGGCCCTGGGTCGAGGAGATGACCGCGGTCGCGCTGCACAAGGGCAACGTCTACTGGGAGCTATCCGGCTGGGCGCCCAAGCACTTCCCGCCCAGCCTGAAGACCGACGTCCGCGGCCGCCTCCAGGACAAGATCATGTTCGGCACGGACTATCCCAGCCTGCCGCTGGAGCGGCTGCTGGCCGAATGGGACGAACTGGGATTCAGCGACGAGATCATGCACAAGGTGTTCCACGCCAACGCCGAGCGCGTCCTGCCGCTGCCGGCCAGGCCCGGACAGGCCGCGGCCCGGGCGGCTGAGGAGCGGTCGTGACCGGGCGGCCGGTGGCGCTGGTGACCGGGGCCGCGCGGGGGATCGGCCGGGCCGCCGCGCTGGCGCTGGCCGGCCACGGTTACGACGTGGTGGTCAACTACAGCGTGAGCGAGGGACAGGCCCGGCAGGTGGCGCAGGAGGTGCGCGCATGCGGTGCCAGCGCCCTGCTCGCACAGGCCGACGTGGCGGACGAGGCGGCGGTGCGGCAGATGGTGGCCGCCGCCCGCGACGCCTATGGCCGGATCGACGCCCTGGTCAACAACGCCGGCACGACCATCGACGTGCCGCCGTCAGACCTGGATGGCCTCGACCTGGCCGACTGGGACCGGGTGTTCGCGGTCAACGTGCGGGGCATGTTCTGCGTTACCCGGGCGTGTGTGCCGCTGCTGCGTGCCGCGCCGGGCGCCGCGATCGTGAACACGGCGAGCATCGCCGGGCTGCGGCCCGGGCCGCAGCCGTTCCCCTATGCGGCGTCGAAGGCGGCCGTGGTGAACCTGACCAGGACGCTCGCCGGGGCGCTCGGCCCGGCGATCCGCGTCAACGCGGTGGCACCCGGCTGGATGGAAGGCGACTGGATGCAGGCACGGCTGGGGGAGAACTACAGCCGGCTGATGGAGCGGCGGGCGCGGATGACGCCGCTGGGGCGGTGCGTCACCGCGGAGGACGTGGCGGCCACCATCGTGTCGCTGGTGACGTCGAACCCGTTCGTCACCGGCGAGGTCGTGGTCGTGGACGGCGGCTACGGTGCGACCACCTAGCCGGAGGGGGGCGCGGTGACCAGCCAGCAGGGGGCGGCGGTGCAGCGCCTGATGGAGCTCGGGTTCTCCCAGTACGAGGCGCAGGCCTACGTGGGGCTGCTCGGCCGCGAGCCGCTCACCGGGTACGCGCTTGCCAACGTCACCGGGATCCCGCAGCCGAAGGTGTATGAGACGCTGCGCAGGCTGACCGCCAAGGGGGTGGTGGCGGCCATCGAGGGGGAGCCTGCCCGGTTCGTCGCCGTGCCCGCCGACCAGCTGCTCGCCGGGCTGGAGGACTCGTTCCGGGCACGGCTGGCGGGCGCGCAGCGTGAGCTCGCCGCCGCCAGGCCTGCGCCCGGCGCGGGCGGGTACCGGGTGCTGCGGGCGATGCCTGGCTGGGGGGCGATCGAGGAGCAGGCGGTGGCCGCGATCGACGGCGCGCACCGGCACGTCTACGTCTCGGTCAACTGCCCGGACCCGCAGGTCATCGCGGCCGCGATCGGGCGCGCCGACGGCCGGGGCGTTGCCTGCGACGTGCTGCATTTCGGGGAGGCGATCGTGGAGCTGCGCCACGGCCGGACGATCGGGCACGACAGCACCCGTGGCGTGGTCTACCGCCGGCACCAGGCGCGCCACCTGGCGGTGGTCGCCGACAGCGCCGAGGTGGTGTGGGCGGTGGCCGGGGACGGCACGAGCTGGCAGTCGCTGGCAGGCCGCGACCAGCTGCTGGCCGCGCTGGCCAAGGGCTACATCCGCCACGACATCTACGTCCAGCAGATCTGGAACGAGTTCCCCGACATTCTGGCCCAGCGCTGGGGACCGGGCATGCAGCAGCTGGTCGGGGAGCTGTCGGCCCGCCCCGCCCGCCGGTCCGGCCCGGCGGCAGGCAAGCGGGGCACGGCAGAAGGCGGCCAGCCCGGCCGTTCGGCATGAGCGCAGGCGGCGGGCGGGCCGTGCCAGATCTGTGCGCATTCGACGCCGTCACGCTGGCCGGGATGCTGCGCCGGCGCGAGGTGTCGGCCCGGGAGGTCACCACGGCCCACATCGGCCGGATCGAGGCGGTCGACGGTCCGGTCAACGCGGTGGTGACCAGGTGCTTCGACCAGGCGCTGGCGCGGGCGGCGGAGGCGGACGAAGCGATAGCCCGGGGCAAGGTCATGGGCCTGCTGCACGGGCTGCCGGTCGCCCACAAGGACCTGGCCGAGACCGCCGGGGTGCGCACCACCTACGGCTCGCCGCTGTTCGCCGGTCACGTCCCGGACTTCGACGCGCTGCAGGTAGAGCGGATGTCGGCGGCTGGGGCGATCAGCCTGGGCAAGACGAACACGCCCGAGTTCGGGGCGGGCTCGCACACTGTCAACCCGGTGTTCGGCGCCACCCGCAACCCGTATGACCTGAGCCGCAGCGCGGGCGGCAGCAGCGGCGGCGCGGCGGCCGCGCTGGCGGCCCGCATGATCTGCCTGGCCGACGGCGGCGACCTGGGCGGATCGCTGCGCAACCCGGCGAGCTTCTGCAACGTGGTGGGGCTGCGCCCGGCGCCCGGCCGGGTGCCCACCTGGCCACTGTCGGACGTGGCCGACACCTTCGCCGTGCACGGGCCGATGGGGCGGACCGTCGCCGACGTGGCGCTGCTGCTGGCCGTGCTGTCCGGGCCGGACCCGCGGGTCCCGCTCGCGCTGGACGCGCCCGCGCCGGCGCTGGCCGGGCCCACGGGGGTGGCGCGCCTGCTGGCACGGGACCTGCGGGGGCTGAAAGTCGCGTGGAGCGCCGATCTCGGCCTGCCCGTCGAGCCGGCCGTGCGCGCGGCGCTGGCGCCGGCCCGCCAGGTGCTAGCCGAGCTGGGGTGCGAGGTCACCGACGCGGCGCCGGACCTGTCCGGCGCCGGCGAAACGTTTCGCACCTGGCGGGCTTTCCGGTTCGCGACGGGCTTCGGGCCGCTGCTGGCGGAGCACCGGGATCAGCTCGGCCCCAACGTGACCTGGAACACCGAGCGGGGCCTGGAGCTGACCGCGGCCCAGCTGAGCCGGGCGACGGTGCTGCGCACGGAGCTGGCCCAGCGGGTCGCCGGGTTCTTCGGCATGTTCGAGGTGCTCGCCTGCCCGGTCAGCCAGGTCGCGCCGTTCGACGTCACCCTCGACTGGGTGCACGAGATCGACGGCGTGCCGCAGCACACCTACCTGGACTGGATGGCGTCGTGCTACCTGATCTCGGCCACCGGGCTGCCGGCCATCTCGGTGCCAGCGGGGTTCACGCAGGACGGATTGCCGGTGGGGCTCCAGCTGGTCGGCCGGTGGCGGGGGGAGTGGGAGCTGCTGGGTGTCGCGCACGCCTTCGAGGCGGCGACCGGGTACGCGAGGACCGCTCCCGCGCTGGGATGATCCGCGGGGGGCCGGCAGGCGCCGCTCAGCCGTCGCCCGGCCGGGGCGGCGGTGCGGTGATGCTCGGTGGGCCTGGTGTGGCGCTGGGGTCCAGCTGGGCCACCGGCTCGGTGGCATGCCAGACCTCGCGGACGATCACCTGGATGGCGCCCGCCGTTGGGATCGCGATCAGCGCCGCCACGAAGGCGCCGAAGGTGCCACCCAGCCAGCTGCCGAGCGACGCACCGACCAGGATGGACAGCAGCACGAGCAGCGGGCTGACGCTGACGGTCCTGCTCATCACCACCGGGTTCAGGATGTGGTTCTCGATCTGGGTGTAGGCGAGGAACACCACCAGGGTGACGATGCCCGCGGTGAGCGAGTGGGCGAGCGCGAACAGCACCGTGGGAATGCCGGCCAGCGCCCCGCCGATCATGGGCAGGAAGTCGACCAGCGCGACCCATAGCGCCCACAGGAAGGCAAAGGGCACACCCAGGATGAGCAGGGTCACGAACACGACCACGCCCGCGATCAGCGAGGTCAGGAAGTTCCCCAGCATGTAGCCGGTCACCGACCGGTTCACCTGGCCGGCCACCCGGCTCCAGCGTTCCGCCCGCTCGGGGGCCATCATGCCCAGCAGACCGGCCCGCATCTTCGGGCCCTCGAGCAGGAAGAGCAGGACCAGGATGAAGATGGTGAACAGCGCCACCACCAGCGTCAGGGCCCCCTTGCCCAGGGTCAGGGCCGGTTTGGTCAGTCCCTGCCCGATGTTCACCAGCTTCGGCACGTTGCTGGTCACCCAGTGCGTGATGTGATACCTGCGCACCAGGTGGCCCAGCCATCCCCTGCCGTTTTCCGCCGCGTTCACGTAGGACGGCAGGTCATGGGCCAGGTGCGTGATCGCGTTGGCCAGCGGGTAGCCGAACGCCAGCGCCAGGCCGAAGAACACCAGCAGTCCCCAGATGGTCACGAGCGCCACCGCCAGGCCGCGGCGCTTGATCCGCCAGTGCTGCAGGGCGACCACCGGCGGGTTCAGCACCAGCGCGATGAACGAGGCCACGACCACGAGCAGGATGACATCCCGCAGGTGATACAGCACCTTGGCGGCCACATAGACCAGCACCACCACCGCGGCGGCGGTGAGGATGGCCCGCAGCGGGATACCCCTCGACTCGGCGGCGGCCCACAGCCGGGCCCGCCGGGTGGTCGGCGGCGGTGACGCGTCAGCCATCACCCCATCATGGCAGCTACCCACGTTCCCAGGCTGCTCCCATGCCGGGCAGGCGACCCGGCGAACGGTGGGCCTGGCACCGGCTGAACGCCTTGTGCCAGACCCAAACCTCCGCCGGGGCGTGAAGCCGCAGGCGGGTTACCCCGTTGGTCCCCAGCTGGGAGTTGAGCAGTCCCCGGCCGGGGTTTCAGCGGCCTGCCGTAACGGCGGCGGCTTCCTGCGGGCTGATCTCCACCTCCGAGGGCCGCGCGAGCCGGCTTGGCCACCACATCCACCGGCCGATGTCCAGGGTGAGCGCGGTGACCAGCACCGACCTGACGATGACCGTGTCGATGAGCACGCCGAGCGCGACCGTGAAGCCGATCTCGGTGAGGATCACCAGCGGCAGGGTGCCCAGCGTGGCGAACGTGCCGGCCAGGATCAGCCCGGCCGAGGTGATGACCCCGCCGGTGGCGCCCAGGCCGGTGATCGCGCCCAGCCGGGTGCCGGACCGCTTGCTCTCCTCGCGCACCCTGGTCATCAGGAAGATGTTGTAGTCGATGCCCAGGGCAACCAGGAACACGAACACGAACAGCGGCATCGCAGTATCAGCGCCCGCGAACCCGAACACGTGCCGGAACACCAGCGCCGACAGCCCCAGCGCGGCGCCGAACGACAGCACCACGGTGCCGATGAGCAGGAACGCCGCGACCACCGAGCGGAGCAGCAGCCCGAGGATGATCAGCACCACGAACAGCACCAGCGGGATGATCAGGTTCCGGTCGTGGGTGGCGTACCGCTCGACGTCAGAGTTGATGGCCGTAGCCCCGCCGACCTTGGCATTCGCCCCGGGAACCGCACGCACGGCCGCGCGGACCCGGTCCACGGTGGCGGCCGCGGCCGCGCTGTCCGGCTTGCTGGCCAGCGTCCCCTGCAGGTAGACCAGGCCGTCCTTGACCACGGGCGGGGTCACGGCCGCGATGCCGCTCGCGCTGGCCAGGGCGGTGTGCAGCTGCGCCGCCGCGGTGGCGTTGCCAATGACCGCGACCGGCTCGCCGGCCCCGCCCGGGAAGTGCCGGGCGAGCACCTGCTCGGCGGCGATCGAGGCCGGGGTGCCGCGGTACGACTGGGCGTTGGTGAGCGAGCCCACCTTGAACCCGATCAGGCCGAGCCACGCGCAGGCCAGGAGCACGACGGTGGTCACCCACACGGCGCGGGGGCGGACCGCGATGCGGCGGCCCACCCGCGCCCAGAAGCCGCGGGTGGTCGGCTCCGCCGAGCCGTACCGGGGCCGCAGCGGCCAGAACATCCACCGCCCGGTGATCACCAGCAGGGCGGGCAGCAAGGTGATCATGGCCAGCAGGCCGACGGCGATGCCGATCGCCGCCACCGGGCCCAGCCCGGAGATGTCCGCGGACTCGGCGATCATCAGGCACAGCATGCCGGCGATGACGGTCCCGGCGCTGGCGATGATGGCCGGCCCGGCCCGGCGCAGCGCGATCGCCATCGCCTCGTGCCGGTCCTCGTGGCGGCGCAACTCCTCCCGGTACCGGGCCACCAGCAGCAGCGCGTAGTCCGTGCTCGCGCCCAGCACCAGCACGACCAGGATGCCGCCGCTCTGCCCGTTCACCACCAGGCCGTGCTTGGTCAGCAGGTAGATGACCGCTTCGGCGACGGTGAGCGACACCCCGGCGGAGATGATCGGCAGCAGCCAGAGCACCGGGCTGCGGTAGGTGATGAGCAGCAGGACGATGATCACCGCCAGGGTCGCGTAGAGCAGCGTGCTGTCGATGCCCTTGAAGATCTTTACTGCGTCGGCGGCGCTGGCGGCGGGCCCGGCGATGGATACGCTCAGCCCGGGGTCGCCGCGGGCGGCGGTGGCGCGCAGGTGGTTGATGAACCCCTCGATGTTGGCGTTGTAGCCGAGGCTGGAGCCGACGATCGTCTGTATGGCCTGGTGATCGGCGGACGGGATCGGGCCCGCCACGCGGCCGCCGACGGCCGGGAGGCTGGCGAAGTACCGGGCATCGGCGGCGGCCTTGCGCAGGTCGGCGGGGGTGAGCCCAGACGGCCGGGTGTACACGACCACGGCGGGGTTCAGGTTCTTGGCGGTGAACCTGGACTGCAGGTTGAGCTCCTGGGTGGACTCCGCGCTGGCGGGCAGGTATGCGGAGGAGTCGTTCTTCTCCGCGCCCATCAGCTTGCCCGCGAGCGGCCCGGTGAGGCCGAGCACGAGGATCCAGAAGACGAGCACGAGGTACTTGGTCCGCCGTCCGCACGGCAGCGCGGCGATCCGGCTTGCCTTGCTGCGGCGTGGCGGGCTGGTGGTTTCGGCGGTCACACGATCCTCCCCCGTGGGCGGGCCGGTACATGGCTGGGCCGGTTAGTGTGGCGTCCAATACGATGTATCGCGAGTAGTCCCCCGATGTCAAGTTATATCTTGAGTTGCCTCCCGTCGGCTGAACCTGCGTGCGCTCGGGTAGCCCTGGCCGCCGTCCACGACGATGTTCGCCCCGGTGATCCACGAGGCCCGCGCGGACAGCAGGAAGGCGACGACGTCGGCGACCTCCCCGGGGTGCCCGAGCCGCCCGAGCGGGAACTGGGTGCCGACGAACGCGGCGAAGTCAGCCGGGTTCTCGTGCGCGAACCGTTCCCACGATCCGCCGGGGAACAGAATCGAGCCCGGGCTGACCGCGTTCACCCGGATGTTGTCCGCGGCCAGCTCGGCGGCGGCGGTCGCGGCCAGCTGGATCTCCGCGGCCTTGGCGACCGCGTAGGTGGTCCGCGGCGCCGGGCGCATGCCGGTGATGGACGAGACGATCACCACCGCGCCGCCACCGGCGGCCCGCAGGTGCGGCAGCCCGGCCCGGATGAGCTCGGCGGCGTGCCCGGCGTTGAGCACGAACGTGGCCGTGAAGTCGCCCGGCTCCGAGTCGTCGAGGTTCCCGCCGACGGTGCCGCCGGCGTTGGCGACCAGATGGTCCAGCCCGCCGAGCGCCTCCGCGACCTCCGCCACGGCGCGGCTCAGCGCGGGGGTGTCGGTGACATCGGCGGCCGCGGTGGCGACGCGCACCCCATGGGCGGCCAGCTGCCCGGCGGCCGCGGCCAGGCCGTCCGCGCCGCGGGCCACCAGCCCGACCGCCGCTCCCTCGGCCGCGAGCGCGTTCGCCACCGCGAAACCGATGCCGCGGCTGCCGCCGGTGATAAGCGCGCGGGTACCGCGCAGGCCCAGGTCCATAGCAGGAACGCTACCGGCCGGGCCGGACTGTCCGCCGGGCCGGCCGGCCCCGGCCGCCGCCCCCGCGGGCCGTTTCAGAGCTGGCCGTCGTAGAAGCCGTGCCGCGCGAGCGGCTCGACCAGCTGCGCTTCCTCGTAGGCGAGGTGGGAGAGCAGGGTGTCGGTGAGAATGTCCACCGCCTGCTGGAGCCCGGCGAAGTCGGCGGGGTTGCGCAGGTGGTCCACCAGCGCCTGGTCCACGTCGATGAGCACCTGGTGGATGATCTTGTGCTCGCCGGCCAGCCGGTCGATCACCGGCCCCAGGCTCTCGTCCCGCTCCCGCAGGTGCGGGAACACCGCCTCGTCCTCGAGCAGGTGGTGCCCGGTCACGAACCGGCAGTAGGAGGCGCAGTACGCGCCGAGCGCCCAGTCATTCTGCCGCAACGTCATCTCGTTGATCGCCGAACGCGCGTCGGCGGCACCGGCCGCGCCCTCGCGGACCTGGCGGACAAGATCACGGACCCGGGCGAGCTCACCGCGCAGATGGTCGTGCACCTCGATGAGGTGCCCGCCGATGAGCCGGCCGCGGCGGCTGTAGACGGTGCCGGACGGCGGAGCCGCCCGCACCGGGCGGGTGGCCTCGTCCCACACCCGGACCGGGCTCAGCCGCTCGCCGGTGTCCGGCGTCGGCGTCAGCCCCAGCCCGGCGCTGTCGTCGGCCACCATGCCCTCCCGCCCGCTGTGGTTGAACCATCAACTATAGCTCCCGGCCCTGCCCGCGCTACCCGTTCGCTGTCCGTCGCAGCGGGGCAGGCATTGTGACCCGGGCAGCCGGAAGCGGATATGTCAGCGGGGCAGGACGTAGGGATTGAGGATGCCGGCCGGGTCGAACGCGGCCCGGACCCGGGCGAAAAGCGCGCGTTCGGCATCCGACCGCACGAGCGGCAGCCAGCGGGCCTTGAGCGCGCCGATGCCGTGCTCGGCGGAGATCGAGCCACCGAGGGACGCCACGAACGAGAACACCGCGTCCTCGTGGCGCCCGTCAGCGGTCGATGCGCCCGCCCCCTCAGCCTGCAGTGCGG
>DATIXO010000132.1:0-40261 GCA_035518495.1 Streptosporangiaceae bacterium | reverse complement strand
GCGTCGAACTTCCCGTTCGCGTTCTCGGTCGCCGGGAACGACACCGCCTCGGCCCTCGCGGCCGGCTGCCCGGTGGTGGTCAAGGCCCACGAAGGCCATCCGCGGACGTCGGTGCTGACCGGCCGGATCGTCGCCGGTGCGCTGGCCGGGGCGGGGGCGCCCGCCGGGACCTTCGCGGTGGTGTACGGCGTGGACGCGGGCGTGCGGCTGCTGCAGCACCCGGCGATCGCCGCCGCCGGGTTCACCGGGTCGGCGCGCGGCGGGCTGGCCCTGGCCGCCATCTGCGCGCAGCGGCCGGTGCCGATCCCGTTCTTCGGCGAGCTCGGATCGGTCAACCCGGTGGTCATCCTGCCTGGCGCCGCCGCCGCCCGGCCCGGCGACATCGCCGCCGGGTACGCGGCATCGCTCACGCTGGGCGTTGGCCAGTTCTGCACGAACCCGGGGCTGCTGTTCGTCCCCGGCGACGGCGGCCCGCTGCTGGACGCGGTCGCCGGGGCCGTCCGGGCCAGCACCGGCGGCCCCATGCTGACGGCCCGCATCCACGACTCGTTCGCCGCTGCAGCCGGCGAGCTCGCCGCCCAGCCAGGCCTGACCCGGCTGGCCGGAGGCCAGCCCGGCGAGGGACCCTGGTCGGCCACGCCGGAGGTGTTCCAGGCCGGCCTGGCCGAGTTCGCGGCCGGGCTGCCCGGCCTGGCGCAGGAGCGGTTCGGGCCGGTGGGGCTGGTGATCACCTACTCCTCGGTCGCGGACCTGCTGCCGGTGCTGGCCCGGCTCGGCGGGAACCTGGCCGGCGTGGTGCACGCCGACGAGGCGTCGGCCACCGACATGGAACTGGCCGGGCAGGTGGCCGGCGTGCTCGCCAGGACCGTCGGCCGGGTGGTCTTCAACGGCTGGCCGACCGGGGTGGCGGTCACCAGCGCCCAGCATCACGGCGGCCCCTGGCCGGCCAGCACCGCCCCCGCCTACACCTCGGTCGGCGCCGCCGCCATCCGCCGCTGGCTCGTCCCGGTCGCCTACCAGGACTTCCCGGCCCAGCTGCTTCCTGCTGGCCTCCGCCCCGGGAACTGACCCGCACGCGGCCCGGGCGCCACCGGGCTGGGACCGCATGCCCATGGCCGCTCAGCGCGGCGGCCGGTCAGCCGCGGTGGCCGCTCAGCTCGTCCTTGCCGGGCACCAGGGACCGGTGCCTGACCATCCAGGCGTGCAGGGGATGCTCCATCTCCTGTGCCAGCTCGCTCGGCGGCACGACGAGGACAGGGCACACCGCGTGCGCCACGCAGTAGCGGCACACCCGGCGGCGCAGCAGCCGCCACAGAATCCCGCGGCGTCCCGCGCCGACCACCAGCAGGTCATCCTGCTGGCTGGCCACCCTGACCAGCGCCCGGCCCGGGTCGCCGCGCAGCACGGTCGGCTCCACCCGCAGGTCGGGCGGCAGCCCGCCGAGCGCGGCATCGAAGGCGTCCCACAGCCGCCGCCACGCCGCGTCCCGCCACACCTGGCGCAGCTCGGGCACCGAGCACCGCCGTTCGGCCATCTCGCCGCCGGGCGGAGCCCAGGCGTGCACCGCCAGCAGGGTGGCCGCACGCCTGCGCGCCTCTTCCGCCGCACAGCGCAGTGCCTCCAGATTGCCGACCGAGCCGGTGACGCCGACTACGACCCGCTGCCCGCCATCCACGGCACAGCTCCTTCTACCGAGCGCCCATACCCACTCCATGAAACCCCATCGGGCCGCCGGATGGGCAGTTGCTAACAGCTTCCTTGCACACACGCGCTGAAACCATCCGGATTGGCTACAGCCCGGTACCCATCTCCACTAGTTACCGGGCGATCGCGCCGCGCGGGCCAGCAGGGCGACGTGCAGTGAGGCGCGCGACTCCGCCGCATCCAGGGACACGCCCAGGATCCGCTCGATGTGGCGAAGCCGCTCATAGAGGGTGGGCCGGGCGAGGTGCGCGCGGGCCGCCGCCACCGCCTTGTTGCCGCCGGCCGCCAGGTAGGTACCGAGCACCCCGGTCAGGTCGGTGCCGTGGGCGGCGTCATAGGCGGCCAGCGGCCCGAGCTCGCGGTCGGCGAAGGTGGCCAGCCGGCCGTCGTCGGCGAGCAGGTAGAGCAGGCCGCGCAGCCGCAGGTCGGCCAGCCGGTGATAGGGACGGCCGTCGGCCACGGCCTGGGCGGCCGCGTCCGCGACCTGCCGGGCTTCCAGCAGCGAGCGGCGCGCCTCGGCCATGCCGGAGGCGGCGGAGCCGACGCCGATCACCGGGTCGCCGGCCGGCGGCCCGGGGGAGTGCCGGGCCCGGTCGGCGAGCCGCTGCCTGGCGGCGGCGCAGACCGCGATGAGCAGGCGGCCCTGGTCAGCCTGGCCGTCCAGGGCCAGCAGCGCGACCGCCCGCTCGTCGTCGAGCGAGCCGACGAGCGCGTGGACGCGCTCGGCCCGGCAGGCCTCCGCTACCGCCTCGGCCACATCCAGCACGCGCGCCTGGGCGAGCAGTCCCGGGGCCGCGCCGCGGAACCTGACCACCATCCCCAGCAGCTGCCGCCCGGCGACCGGCAGGCCCAGCGCGCGCGCCCGGACCCCGGCTTCCTCCGGCCCGGCATAGGCCTGCGCCAGCACGGCGCTGAGCAGCGTCCGGTGCGCCTGCCGTTCCAGGCTCTCCTGCTGCCGGGCGAGCAGCCGGCCCAGCGCCAGCGTGGTCGCCGCCCGCTCCACCAGCACGGTGTCGCCCGCCCCGGGCGGCCCGTCACACACCAGGATGACCCGCCCCCAGTCCTCCCCCCGCGCCCCCACTGTCGTGACCAGCCACCCGGATGCCGGGTCATAGCCGGTCCGGGCCGCAGGGGCGACCGCCCGGGAGCGGGCCTCGAACCCCTCCAGCAGCCGCGCCGGATCAGCGCCCGCCGGCTCGAAGGCCAGCACGCGATGGGACAGATCCGCCAGGATCACCGGCCGCCCCGCCAGCAGCGCCGCCTGCCGCAGCACCTCGCCCGCCCCAGCCCCCGCCACCGCCAGATCGGTGAACACCTCATGCAGCCGCGCCGACACCCGCAGCTCGCCCAGCTGATCCTCAATGATCCGCCCGTGCACCGCCTCGGTGATCGCAATGAAGGGGACTTCGTGATCGAAAACGATCAGCGGCAGCCCGCACTCATCAGCCGCCGCGGCAAACCGGGCAGGCAGGCCGCTGACATATTTGCGCCCGAGCTCCACCGCGACCGCGCTCACCCCAACGCCAGCGAGCTCTGCCACGTAATTGCCGAGCAGCGCCTCCTCATCAGGCAACGCGATCCCCGTCGTCAGCACCAGCTCCCCGCCCCGCAGCAGCCGCGCCGCATCCGGCAGCTCGATCGCATGCACCCACCGCACCAGCCGGCCAAGCGACCCCTCGCCCGCCACCACCCGCGGCTCCCCAGCCAGCACCGCTTCCATCCCCAGCACCTGACCAACCGTAGGCAGCATGGAGGCCTCCCGGACCGAACGTGGCCGCACGGCAGAGCCGCTATACAAACCGTAAGGATCTAACGAGATTACCTATCACTTTGCCGGTCCATCTACCCGGCGGTAAGCCCCAGACTGAGGTACATGCCTGAACTAGTAGACCGTCACCGCGCAGTCCTCCCCGCCTGGATGGCCCTGTACTACGAGCACCCCCTGGAGCTGGTCAGCGGCTCCGGCTCCCGGGTCACCGACTCCTCCGGCCACACCTACCTGGACTTCTTCTGCGGCATCCTCACGAACATGCTCGGCTACGACATCCCCGAGGTACGCGAGGCCGTCGAGCGCCAGCTCGCCACCGGCATCGTGCACACCTCGACCCTGTACCTGATCCGCCGCCAGGTGGAGCTGGCGGAGAAGCTCGCGAGGCTGTCCGGCATCGAGGGCGCCAAGGTGTTCTTCACCAACTCCGGCACCGAGGCGAACGAGACCGCGCTCATGCTGGCCACCGCCGCGCGTGGGTCGAACCAGGTGCTGGCGATGCGCAACAGCTACCACGGCCGCTCGTTCGGCGCCGTCGCGATCACCGGCAACGTGGCGTGGAAGAGCTCCCCGCTGGCGCCGTTCGGCGTGCACTACCTGCACGGCACGGACCGGGAGCTGCCCGCCTTCGCGCGGCTGACCGACGAGGAGTACGTCGCCGCCTGCACCGCGGACCTGCGGCACCTGCTCGCCGCCGGGGCCGCCCGCGAGGTGGCGTGCCTGATCGCCGAGCCCATCCAGGGCGTGGGCGGCTTCACCATGCCCCCCGACGGCCTGTTCGGCGAGTACAAGAAGGTCCTCGATTCCCACGGCATCCTGTTCATCTCCGACGAGGTGCAGACCGGCTGGGGCCGGACCGGCGACCACTTCTGGGGCTTCGGCGCGCACGGGATCACCCCCGACATGATCACGTTCGCCAAGGGCCTGGGGAACGGGTTCGCGATCGGCGGGGTCATCGCCCGCGGCGACCTGATGGACGGCCTGCCCGGCAGCGGCATCTCCACCTTCGGCGGCAACCCGCTGTCCACCACCGCGGCCAGCGCCACCCTGGACTACCTGCTCGACCACGACCTGCAGCGCAACGCCGCCACCCTGGGCAGCATGATCATCGGCGGCCTCACCGAGGCGGCCGCGCCGCTGGCCGCGGTCGGCGGCGTGCGCGGCAAGGGCCTGATGTTCGCCGTCGACCTGGTCGATCCGCGGACCGGCGCGCCAGCCCCGGCGCTGGCCACCCGGGTGCTCGAGGAGGCCCGCGAGCGCGGGCTGCTGATCGGCAAGGGCGGGCTGTACGGGCACGCGCTGCGGATGGCCCCGCCGATGACGCTGTCCGAGGCGGACGCCAAGGAAGGCGTGGGCATCCTGATCGACGCGCTGCGCGCGGTGGACGCGGAGGCATCCCGGTGAAGCACATCACGCACTGGATCGGCGGCAAGCCCTGGGACGGCGCCGCCGAGCGCCACGGCGACATCTACGACCCCGCGACCGGCGAGGTGACCGGCACGGTCGACTTCGCCTCCGCCGCGGTCACCGGTGACGCGGTCGCCGCGGCCGCCAAGGCCTTCCCCGGCTGGCGGGCCACCTCGATCGCCAAGCGGACCCAGATCATGTTCGCGTTCCGTGAGCTGCTCCGCGAGCACTCCCGCGAGCTCGCCGAGCTGATCAGCTCCGAGCACGGCAAGGTCGCCTCGGACGCGGCCGGCGAGGTGGCCCGCGGGCTGGAGGTGGTCGAGTTCGCGTGCGGGCTTGGCCACCTGCTCAAGGGCGGCTACTCGGAGAACGTCTCCACCGGGGTGGACGCCTATTCGATCCGCCAGCCGGTGGGCGTGGTGGCCGGCATCACCCCGTTCAACTTCCCGGCCATGGTGCCGATGTGGATGTTCCCGGTCGCCATCGGCTGCGGCAACGCCTTCGTGCTCAAGCCGTCGGAGAAGGACCCGTCCGCGTCGCTGATGCTGGCCCGGCTGTGGGCCGAGGCGGGCCTGCCCGACGGCGTGTTCAACGTGGTGCAGGGTGACAAGGAGGCGGTGGACGCGCTGCTGGCCCACCCCGACGTGCGCGCGGCCAGCTTCGTGGGATCGACCCCGATCGCTCGTTATGTATATGAGCGGGGCACGGCCGCGGGCAAGCGGGTGCAGGCGCTGGGCGGGGCCAAGAACCACATGGTGGTGCTGCCCGACGCGGACCTGGACCTGGCCGCGGACGCGGCGGTGTCCGCCGGTTTCGGCTCCGCGGGTGAGCGGTGCATGGCGGTGTCGGTGGTGGTCGCGGTCGGCCCGGTGGGCGACGAGCTGGTCTCCGGCATCGCCAGCCGGATCGGCGGGCTGCGCGTGGGCCCGGGCAACGACGAGCGCTCGGAGATGGGCCCGCTGGTCACCGCCGCGCACCGGGACCGGGTCGCGTCCTACCTCGACTCCGGCGTCGAGGAGGGCGCCACGCTGGCGGTGGACGGCCGGGTGCACCCGGTGATCGGCGGCGCGGGGGACGGCTTCTGGCTCGGCCCCAGCGTGCTCGACCACGTGACCCCGCAGATGGGCTGCTACCGCGACGAGATCTTCGGCCCGGTACTGTCCGTCGTGCGGGCGGCCAGCTACGACGAGGCGCTCGCGCTGGTGAGCGACAACCCCTACGGCAACGGGGTGGCGATCTTCACCAACGACGGGGGAGCGGCGCGGCGGTTCGTGTCCGAAGTCGAGGTGGGCATGGTCGGGGTGAACGTGCCGATCCCGGTGCCGATGGCGTACTACTCGTTCGGCGGCTGGAAGGCGTCGCTGTTCGGGGACACCCACATGCACGGCACCGAGGGCATCCACTTCTACACCCGCGGCAAGGCCGTCACCTCCCGGTGGCTCGATCCCAGCCACGGCGGGGTCAGCCTCGGTTTCCCCGTCAACAAGTAGCCGGCGCGCGTCACCCGGGTGCCCGGGTGACGGTGCGCCCGGCCCGGCGGCAGGCGGCCGCGAACGCGGCCGAGTCGGCGACGGCCGCGCCGCCCGGGTCGTTGTTGAAGTAGACGTACACGGTCGCCTCGTCCGGCCAGGTGGCGGCCACCCGCTCCAGCCAGGAGCGCAGCGCGCCCGGCCCGTAACGCGGCCAGGGCTGCGCCGCCCCCTGGTGGAAGCGGAGATAGCCCCAGCCGGCCGTCCGCCACAACGGCGTGACCGGGCGGCCGCGCTGGTCCGCCCAGCACAGCGCGGCGCCGTGCTCGGCGAGCACCTGCCGCACCTGGCCGGTCCACCAGGACGGGTGGCGCGGCTCCACCGCGACCTGGATGCCTGCGGCGGGGCCAGGTCCACCCGGCCCTGCCGGCCCGCCTGGCCCGGTGCCGCGGTGCCGGGCGAACGCCGCCAGGCAGGCCGCCAGCCGCGCCGGGTCGGCGGGCAGGTTCGGCGGGAGCTGAAGCAGCACCGGACCCAGCCGCCCGCCCAGCCCGGCGGCCGCCGCCATCAGCTTGGCGACCGGCTCCTCCGGGTCCCGCAGGCGCTTGACGTGGGTGAGGTACCGGCTCGCTTTTATCGCCATGACGAAGTCGCCGGGCGTCCTCGCCTGCCAGTCCCCGAACGTGTCCCGGGCCGGGAGCCGGTAGAACGTGCTGTTGTTCTCGACCGTGGCGTACCGGCTGGCGTAATACGCCAGCCAGTCGCGGGCCGGCAGATCGGCTGGGTACAGCGGCCCGCGCCAGTCCCGGTACTGCCAGCCCGAGGTGCCCACGACAACGGGCATGACTAGCCCATGCCTTGTGGATTCATGCCAGCAATGTGCCCGCTCCGGGGCCGTGCATCCCGGAGCGGGCTCGCGCGCGGAACACCAGGTCCCGTGGCGCGTCGAACTCGCACGTCATGATGATCTGCGGAATGCCGGGGCGCACCGGGCGCCGCACCGCCCGGCGCGGCGGTCAGCTGCCGCCTTGTTCCTGGCCCGCGGTCACGGGCTCGAACGCCAGCGAGCACGAATTGATGCAGTACCGCTTGCCGGTCGGCTTGGGGCCGTCGTTGAAGACGTGGCCAAGGTGGCCGCCGCAGCGGCGGCACACGACCTCGGTACGCCGCATGAACAGGCTGTTGTCCGGCCGCAACTCGACCGCCTCGGCGACCGCGGGCTGGTCGAAACTCGGCCAGCCGGTGCCCGAGTTGAACTTGGCGCCGGAGCTGAACAGCCTGGCGCCACAGCCGGCGCACCGGTACCAGCCGTCCTGGTGGTTGTAGACGTACGCACCGGTGAACGGCACCTCGGTGTGCGCCTTACGCAGCACGCGGTACTGCAAGGGGGTCAATTCCTGGCGCCACTGCTCGTCGGGCTTGGTGACCTCGCGGGTGGTGGCTGCCTCGGTGCTGGCACGAGCCTTACGCATGGGATCGGGTTCCTTTCCCTCTCGTCCGCCACCTGTTTAGACCCGCGCCGCGCCGAGACGATTTTCCGGGTCATGACGCCGGGGCGGGCCCGGCAGCGCGCCGGCGCCACGCCGGGCATGAGCCCCGGCGCCTGATGGGTGCCTTGACGGTGGTTCGTTTGCGTCCATACGATCTGCGCCATGGCCAGTCGCTCGATCTCCGCTTTCGCGGAATCGGTCACCGTGGCAGAGCTGGAGAAAGACCCGTACCCGATCTATGCGCGGTTGCGGCGGGAGGCTCCGGTTTGCTTCATTCCCGCGGTGGGCCTGTGGTTTGTCACCCGCTACGACGACGTGGAGTTCGTGGGCACCCACCCGGAGCTGTTTTCTGCTCAGCTCGACGACTCGCCGGTCGACCGAACGTTCGGCTCGCCGACCATCATCACCGTCGACGGTGAGCTGCACCGTGAGTTGCGCCGTGCGCTCGACGCCAAGTACCGGCCCCGGCAGGTCAACGCCTATATCGATGGCCTGGTGCGCCCGATTGTCTGCGATCTTCTCGATGGGCTGGCCGGCCGCGGCCGGGCCGAGCTGATGGCGGACTACCTGGAGCCGCTGTCGGTGCTGAGCCTGGGCTCGGTGCTCGGCGTGGTGCATCTGGGCGCCGCCCAGTTGCGTGACTGGTTCTGGCGGCTCCATCAAGGCGTCATCAATTTCGAGGGAAACCCGCAGCGGGAAGAGGTCGGCACGGCCTGCTCGCGGGAGATCGACCAGGTGCTTGCGCCTGTCTTTGACCGGCTGGAAGCAGGCGGCGGCGACAGCACGATCGCCCACCTGCTGCACAGCGGCATGCCCGAGGGCAGCTGCCGGGCACGGGATTTCGTGATGCCCACACTCAAGGTGATCCTGCTGGGCGGCATGCAAGAGCCCGGCCACGGCGCAGCCTCGACGCTGGCGGGCCTGCTCTCGGCCCCCGGCCAGCTGGCGGCTGCCCGCGCTGATCCGGAACTGCTCCCGGCCGTGGTCGAGGAGGGCCTTCGCTGGGTCTCGCCCATCGGCACCCAGACCCGTCAGGCAGCGGCCGACACCGAGCTCGCCGGGGTGCGGCTGCCCCGGGGCGCCGCCGTAGGCTCGCTGGTCTCCTCGGCGAACCGGGACGAGACCAAGTTCGCCGACCCCGACCGTTTCGACATCTTCCGGCCGCGCCGGGCGAATATCGCCTTCGGCACCGGACGGCACTTTTGTGCCGGTCACGCCTTCTCCCGCGCCCTGATCAAGATCGCCATCGAGGAGCTGCTCCAGCGGTTCCCGCGGCTCGCACTCGACCCGCAACGGCCTCCCGAGTTCCGCGGCTGGGAGTTCCGCGCTCCCCGCCGGCTGGACGTCTTGCTGTCGTGACAGACGCTCATAACAGGCGCCTTCGCCGCCCCCGACGACGACGGGATGATGTTCTCCGCCGCCGCCCAGGAGTCGCGCCGCTCCTTCATCGGCTGGCCGGTCAGCGACTGCGTGCTGGTGTAGGCATGCACGGTGGAAAGAAGCCATCCCGGATGCCGGCCGTCTCCCCGCCGCCCGCGCTAGCCCGGTGAGGTATCGGTGTGTTCGACCTGGCTGATCAGGAGCTTGAGCTGGGTGATCTCCTCGGCGAGGGCTGTCTGGCCTGCTTTGGTGAGGGTGACCCACGTGCGGGCGCGTTTCCCGGCGTAGCCCTTCTCGATCGTGATGAGCCCGGCGTTTTCCAGCACGCCGAGGTGCTGGGAGAGGTTTCCGGCGGTCAGCTCCAGGTTGTCGCGCAGGTAGCTGAACTCGACCAGCCGCGCCTCGTGCGCGATGGTGAGGATGCCGAGCCGGACCCGCTGGTGGACGGTGTCGTCGAGCCCGTTAGCGGGATGACCGGTCATGATGCGGGTGACCGGAGCGGCCGCTGGGCCAGGGCGAAGCCGATGCCGCCGAGCAGCAGCACGCCGCCCTGGAGGATGGCCGGATAGAAGTACCAGGGGGAGCCGGGCTGGACCGGGCCGAAGATGATGGGCAAGAGCACGGCCGCCAGGTAGGCGAGGGTCAGCAGAAGCAGGGCGCGGTTGCGTTCGGCCCAGGCCAGCACGAGCAGCGCGAGCCCGATGGCAGCTCCCGGGGTGGCCAGCCGGTAAACCATACGGTTCAGCCCCATCGGGTCGGCCGGGGGATTGTGTACTTCCCATAGCGCTACACCGGTCAGCGCCACCGCGATGATGATCCCGGCGATGGCGTACGGCCGCACACGTGTCCCGACGCCGCGTGCCCGGGACCGGCGAATGTAGAAGGCCGCGATCGCCACGTAGGCCAGCACCAGGGCGATCGGCCAGTACACGAACTCCGCGTCGGAGTAGACCGTGCAGACTCTCGGCACGGCCAGGCAGTCCAGATGGTGGCCGCTGTAGCGCCGGACGGGGATGGAGACGAAGGTCAGTACCGCGAAGACCAGGAGGGGGAACCAGGTCGCGCGCTGGTCCTTGCGCACCCGTTGCGCGAGTTCACGCGTGTTCGACAGCAGCCGGTCCGGGTCGTCTCCCTGGTATGCAGCCTCGGTTGCCATAGGCAATAGGTTAGCAATACAAATCAATCTGTACAAGGAACTATCTGGACACCCGACTCTGGTTGATATGCCTGTGATCGTGAGGCACCAGGATCGGGGCGCGCTGCGCCTCGATCCCAGGCATGATCAGGCATTATGCCGAGCCCGAAGGGGCGATGTGATCTTTTGATCACCGGCGCACCAGTGGCCATCCAGATCCGGAGGTTCTGGGTACCGCGGGTGAGTCGGGGACGCCCTACACCGATCCGCAGCCCGTCTGCGCTCGCACACCCGGGACGGGCCGGCCCCGTCGGCAGGAGCCGGCCCGTCCGTCGGTGGGATGATCAGCCGCCGGTGGCCGCGCCGACCGGCTCCTTCTGGCCGGCGCCGTCAACGGCCGGGACGGCCTTGGGCCGGCCGGGCAGCCAGGACAGCCAGCCCGGCAGGTACCAGTTGCGCTCGCCGAGCAGCGCCATCGCCGCGGGCATGAGCACGCCGCGGACCACGGTGGCGTCGATGAGGACGGCCGCCGCGAGGGCCACGCCGAACATCTTGAACTCGATCACCGACAGTGTGGCGAAGATGGAGAACACCGCGACCATGATCACCGCCGCGCTGGTCACCACGCCAGCGCTGCCGCCGATCCCGCCGGTGATCGCCGCTGGCGTGGGCCATCCCCGCAGCCGCAGTTCCCTGATCCGGGACAGGATGAACACGTGGTAGTCCATGCTCAGCCCGAACAGCAGCACGAACAGGAACAGCGGCAGCCAGGTCACGATCCCCCCGTACGGGCTGAACCCCAGGAGGCCGCTCAGGTGGCCGTCCTGGAAGATCAGCGTCAGCAGGCCGTAGGCGGCGCCGACCGACAGCAGGTTCAGCGCGATCGACATCAGCGGGATAGCGAGCGAGCGGAAGGTGATCAGCAGCAGCAGGAACGCCAGCCCGAGCACGAACGCGAACACGATCGGCGCCCGGCTGTGCAGGCGGGCCGAGAAATCATGGGTGCCGGCGGTGTTGCCGGTGACCGCGTAGCTGATGCCGCTGACCTTGCCCAGGGTGGCGGGCAGGGCGTGGCCGCGCAGCGTGGCCAGCGCGCTCATCGAGGCGGGGTTGGTGCCGTCGCCCGCCAGCGGCACCGAGACGATCAGCACCTGGCCATGGTCGAGCAGGGTGGCCGTGACCGGTTCCCGGAGCGACCCGCCGGTGGATGCCCGCGCCTGCAGGGCGGCGATGGCCTGGCGGACCGGCTGCCCGGACAGGTCCTTGCCGGTGACGACGACCTCCGCGGGCTGCGGGCCGCCGGGGAAGGCATGCTGGATCGCCAGCAGGTTGCGGATCACGGGGACGTCGGTGGGCAGGTCGTGGATCCCGGGATCGGCCAGCCGCAGGCTGAAGGCCGGGGCGGCCAGCGCGAGCAGGGCCAGCGCCGCGGTGCCGCCCCACAGGGCCGGCCGGGCCACCACCCGGCGGGTGAGCGCGTTCCAGAACCGGGACTGCCGCGCCGTGGTCCGCCGCCGCCCCAGGAACGGGATCTTGCCCTTGTCCACCCACGTGCCCAGCAGGGACAGCAGCGCGGGCAGCGCGGTCATCGAGCCCAGCACCGCCACGCCCACGACCACGATCGTGCCGACCGCGATCCCGGTGAACACGTCGATGCCGGTCAGGAACAGCCCTGCCAGGGAGATCATCACGGTCAGCCCGGACACCACGATCGCGCGCCCGGAGGTGGCGGCCGCGGTCCGCAGCGCCTCGGACTGGCTCGCGCCCGCCGCCCGTTCCTCCCGCTCCCGGCGCAGGTAGAACAGCGAGTAGTCGATACCCACGGCCATCCCGATCAGCAGCACCACCGACGACGTGGTGCTGTCGATCGGCAGCCACCGGCTGGGGATGGCGAGCAGCGAGATGGCGGTCGCGACCGCCGTGCCGGCCAGCAGCAGCGGGATGCCCGCGGCGATCAGCGCGCCGAACACCACCAGCAGCAGCACCAGCGTGACCGGCACCGAGGTCACCTCGGCGTGGCGGAAGTCATCGCTCCCGACGTTGCTGATGGCCCGGTCGACGCTCGCGTCGCCCGCCTCCGCGATCCGCAGGCCGGGGTGGGCGGCCTGCACCGCAGCCACCGCGCGCTGAGCGCCGGTCACGATCTGGTCGGCGTTATCCGGGTTACCTGCCACCTCGAACGTGACCAGGGCGGACCGGCCGTCACGCGAGATCAGCCCGTGGCCGCCGGCCGCCAGGCCCCCGCCCGGCGCCAGTGGCGAGGCGATGTCGGTCGCCACGCCCGGCATCCGCTGCAGCGCCACGGTCACCTGCCTGATGGCCTGCCGCGCCTGTGGGTCGCTGGCCACGGTGTGCCCGGCGCGCGTCTGGATGAGCACGCTCTCGGCGTCCCGCTGGACCACGCCGGGCCTGCTGAGCACCCGTTCGGCCTGCCCTGCCTGGCCCGGGTCGTAGCTGTTGATGTTCTTCGTCCCGAGCATGTTGCCGATCACTATCGCGCCGGCGACAAGCAGCAGCCAGCCGATGAGCGCGATCGCGCGGTGCCGGGCGCTCCAGCCCGCGATCCGCTCGACCATCGGAGGACGGACGCGAGCGCGGGACGGCGGCCCGGTGGCGGATGCCTGCGCGGATGCCAGGGCTGAGGGGCGTTCCATGTCGATCTCCATCCGGTTGCGGGGATGAGCAGAGCGCGTGCTGACAGCCTTGTTTCGCTGGCCGCGGAACGGGATCCCGCTGGCCGCCGAATCCGGGGTAGGGATAACCTCCGGGCGTACCCGGGGGTCAGCGGTATGGGCGGGCCGGCGCCCGGTGCGTAGGGTCGGCGGCAGTATCACCACTGCGGCGAGGAGGCACGGGGATGGCGGCAGCCGGAGCCGGTTCCGGGGTCCCGGCCGCGGGCCGCGCCTCCCCGGGCGGCCTGCCGTCGGCCCTGGGCGCGCTGGTGTCGCCCCGGACCTGGCTGGCGGTCATCCACCTGCTGGCCGGCCTGGTGATCGGCCTCGTTTCGTTCACCGTGGTGGTGACCGGCATCAGCGTGGGGATCGGGCTGCTGCCCGTCTTCCTGGTCGGCATCCCGGTGCTGGTCGGCGTTGTCTGGCTGGCCGGCCTGGGCGGCCGGGCGGAGCGCGCCAGGTTCGCGGTCCTGCTGGGCATCGCTATCCCCGCTCCCGCGCCGCTGCCGGACGAGCCGAAGGGGTGGCGCAGGCTGAACCTGGTGTTCCTGGCCCGCACGACCTGGCTGCCTACCGTGTACGCGCTGGTCAGGCTGCCGCTCAGCCTGATCGAGTTCGTCGTGGTCACCGCCGTGTGGGGGGTCGGGCTCGCCCTGGTCGCGCTGCCCGCCTACAACGGCGCGCTGCCCGGCGGCAGCGCCCACCTGGGCTCGTTCGCGCTGAACAACCTGAGCTGGGTGGCCCTGGGGGTGGTGATCGGTGTGGCGCTGCTGCTGGGCGCGCCGCCGGTGACCCGGGCGCTGGCCGCGGGGGACGCGGCGGTGGCCAGCTGGCTGCTGGGGCCGGGCCGGCGGGCCAGGCTGGCCGCCAGGATCGGCGAGCTGGAGACCAGCCGGGCCGGGGTGGTCGACGCCGCGGAGACCGAGCGGCGGCGGATCGAGCGGGATCTGCATGACGGCGCCCAGCAGCGGCTGGTGTCGCTGGCGATGGAGCTCGGGCGGGCCAGGGCGAAGTTCGCCTCCGATCCGCAGGCGGCCGAGGCCATCGTCGGCCAGGCCCACGAGCAGGCCAAAGAGGCCCTGACCGAGCTGCGGAACCTGGTGCGCGGGGTCCACCCGCCGGTGCTGTCCGACCGCGGCCTGGACGCCGCCCTGTCGGCGCTGGCCGCCCGCAGCCCGGTGCCGGTCGCGGTCCGGGTCGACCTGACCGGGCGGCCGCCGCCCGCGGTGGAGGCGATCGCCTATTTCGTGGTCGCGGAAGCCCTGACCAACGTGGCCAAGCACGCCAAGGCGAGCCGGGCGCTGGTCACCGTGACCCAGTCGGGTGACCTGCTGCACGTGGCGGTCCGCGACGACGGGATCGGCGGGGCCGACCCGTCCGGGCAGGGGCTGTCCGGGCTGGCGGCACGGGCCGCCGGGGTCGACGGCCGGCTGCTGGTGACCAGCCCGGCCGGGGGCCCCACCGTGATCGAGGTGGTGCTGCCATGCGGCGGGTAGTGGTCGCCGAGGACTCGGTGCTGCTGCGCGAGGGCCTGGCCCGGCTGCTCACCGAGGCCGGTTACCAGGTCGAGGCGGCGACCGGGGATGCCGAGGAGTTCCTGCGCGCGGTGGCTGCCCGCCAGCCCGACGTCGTGGTGGTGGACGTCCGCATGCCGCCGACCTTCACCGACGAGGGCCTGCGGGCCGCGCTGGTGGTGCGCAGCACCTGGCCCGGCGTCGGTGTGCTCGTGCTGTCCCAGTACGTGGAGGAGCGCTATGCCACCGAGCTGCTGTCCGACCGCCCGCAGGGGGTCGGCTATCTGCTCAAGGACCGGGTCGCCGACCTGACCGAGTTCCTCGACGCGCTGGAGCGGGTCGCCAGCGGGGGCAGTGCGCTCGATCCCGAGGTGGTCGCGCAGCTGCTCGCGCGCAGCCGGCATCCGCTGGCCAGCCTCACGCCGCGCGAGCGTGACGTGCTCGCGCTGATGGCGGAGGGCCGCTCCAACGCCGCGATCGCCGCCGAGCTGGTGGTCAGCGACGGCGCGGTGGAAAAGCACATCAACAGCATCTTCGCCAAGCTCGGCCTCGCGCCCGCCGACCGCGACCACCGGCGGGTGCTGGCCGTGCTGCGCTACCTGGGAACGGAGGGGACATGACAAGCCCGCTGCCGGTCATGGCTGGGCGCCCGCTGCCGATGACGGCCGGGCGCTGGGTGGCGCTGGTCATCGGGACCCCGCTGGCCCTGCTGGTGATCGGCTGGACCGCGCTGACCGCGGTCGCCTTCGCCGGGCTGGGCAGCTCCCGGGTCAACCTGGCCATCCCCATCCACGGTCGCACCGCCGCGGTCAGCGTGGACGAGGGAGACATCAGCGTCGCCGTCGGGCCGGCCGGCGAGCTCCGGGTACACGGGACCCTGCGCTACTCGATTGCCCGCCCCCACCTCAGCTGGCAGCGCTCGCGGTCCGCGATCGCGTTCCACACGCACTGCCAGGTGCCGACCGGGGTGTGCTCGTCCGACTATGCGGTCACCGTCCCCCCGCTGGCCAGGTCGGAGGTGTCCACCGGATCCGGCAACCTGACCGCCAGCGGCCTGGCGGGCACGGTCACGCTGAGCACCGATTCGGGAGACATCAAGGCCACCCGGATCTCCGGCCGCACCACGATCAGCGACAGTTCCGGCAACATTGTCCTGACCTCCCTGGCCGGGGCGCAGGCGCTGATCATGGACGACTCGGGGGACATCACCGGTCACGGGGTGTCCAGCCCGGTCCTGACCGCGCAGGACCGGTCGGGGAACATCACCGTGGTGTTCGCCAGGGTCCCGGACCGGGTCCAGGTCAGCGACGACTCCGGCGACATCACGCTGGTGCTCCCGCCCGGGCCGGCCACCTACCGGGTCAGCGCGAGCACCTCGTCCGGGTCGGCCTCAGTCAGCGTGCCGAGGAGCCCGGCGTCACCACGTGTGATCACGGCGACCGACCAGTCGGGCAACATCACCATCGCCCGGTGATCGGCTGGCGCCAGGCGTCCCACCGGGTCACAGGCTGGTGAAGGCGTCCTCCAGGATCGACAGGCCCTCATCCAGCAGGTCCTCGCCGATGACCAGCGGTGGCAGGAACCGCAGCACGTTACCGAACGTCCCGCAGCTCAGGGCGACCAGCCCGGCCGCGTGGCAGGCCTTGAGCACCTTGCCGGTGCTGGCCGCGTCCGGTTCCAGGCTGCCCGGCTGGGCGAGCTCGATCGCGAGCATCGCGCCCCGGCCCCGGATGTCCGCGATGACCGGGTAGGTGTCGGCCAGCTTGCGCAGCCGGGGCAGCATGATCTCGCCGATCCGGCGGGCACGCCCGGCCAGGTCCTCCGCGGCCATCGTCTCGATCGCCCCGAGCGCGCCAGCGCAGGCGACCGGGTTGCCGCCGTAGGTCCCGCCGAGACCGCCCGGGTGCACGGAGTCCATCACCTCGGCCCGGCCGGTGACCGCGGCCAGCGGCATCCCGCCGGCGATCCCCTTGGCGGTGGTGATCAGGTCCGGTACGACCCCCTCGTGGTCGCAGGCGAACCAGTCGCCGGTCCGGCAGAACCCGGTCTGGATCTCGTCGGCGATGAGCAGGATGCCGTGCTGACGGCAGAAGTCCGCCAGCCCGGGCAGGAAGCCGTCCGGCGGGACCACGAAGCCGCCCTCACCCTGGATCGGCTCGATGATCACCGCGGCCACGTTGTCCTCGCCGACCTGGGTGTGGATCAGTGAGGTGACCACGTCCAGGGCCTCTTTGGCGCACGCGCCGGGCCCACCCGGCCAGCGCAGCGGGTAGGCCATCGGCATCCGGTAGATCTCGCCGGCGAACGGGCCGAACTTGTCCTTGTAGGGCATGTTCTTCGCGGTCAGCGCCATGGTCAGGTTGGTGCGCCCGTGGTAGGCGTGGTCGAACGCGACCACGGCCTGGCGGTGGGTGGCGTGCCGGGCGATCTTGACCGCGTTCTCCACCGCCTCGGCGCCCGAGTTGAACAGCGCCGACCGCTTCTCATAGCTGCCCGGCGTGCGCCTGGCGAGCTCCTCGCACACCTCGACGTACCCCTCATAGGGCGTGACCATGAAGCAGGTGTGGGTGAACCGGGCCGCCTGCTCGCGGACCCGCTCGGCAACGCGGGGGGCACTGTTGCCGACCGAGACCACGGCGATGCCGGCGCCGAAGTCGATGAGGGAGTTGCCGTCCGCGTCCACCAGCACGCCGCCGCCGGCGGCGGTGATGAACACGGGCAGGATGTTGCTGACGCCGCGGGCGACCGCGCTCTCGCGCCGCGCGATCAGCTCGCGGGAGGCGGGCCCGGGGATCTCGGTGACGAGGCGGCGCTGCTGCGGGAGCCCAGGGCCGCCGGTGGCTGGCGGGTGCGTGGTCATAGACCTGACGTTACCTCGCGGCCGGCTGGCGTTGTCCAGGGTTGCCCGCCGTAGGTGGGCCGGGTACGGCAATCTGCAATCGTGAGCACTGCGGGTAACCCTCACGTTCCTGTCCGGAGTCGACTAACGTGGCTGCCCCCAGAGGAACAACGCCCAGGAGGCGGCTGTGAGCGGTGGGGTCTTGGCCAACGATGGCCTTTTCTGCCTCCTCTTTCTCATGACGGCGCTGCTGGCGACGTTCATCTACCAGATCGTCCGGATGCCGCCCGAGCTCGCCCGCCCATCTGAGCAGCCGGTGCTGAACCTGCCCTCGCCGCCGCCCGCGCTGCCCGCGCCCGCGCCGGCCGCGTCGGGGCCGCTGCCGGTCCGGCGGCCGCGGGCGCCCATGTTCCGCGCTGCCGCGGCCAGCCGGCCCGGGAATGCGGCCAGCCAGCCCGGGAATGCGGCCAGCCAGCCCGGGAACACGGGCGGCTATACGGCCAGGCACACCACCGCGGCGGTGCCGGTGATGGCCCGGCCGAAGGTCTCCGGCGGCCCACCGTGGGGGCCGGCGCCGATGCCGCCGGATCTGGACGACGTCACCGGCGCAGCGTTCTTACCGGCGCTCTTATCCGCCGGGCGCCGGGCCAGCTTGCCGTCCGGCCGGCCCGCGGGCTGCGCAGGGTGGCACGATTGCGCCCATGGTGATCCCGGTCCACGACATCAACCCGCTGAGCCGGACCCCCTGGGTCACCTACGCGCTGATCGCCATCAATGTGGTGGTGCTGCTGCTCACGCCGGGCATGCTGCCGGGCACCGGCTCCACCGTGGCCACCGTCTGCCAGCAGCAGGCATTCGACGACCGGTACGGTGCGATCCCGCATGAGCTGACCACGGACCGGCCGCTGCGGGCGGTGCCGACCGGCCAGGAGGTGACCACCGCGCAGGGGCCCGCCTGCGTGATCGCCCCGCCGTCCTACCGGAAGAGCCCGCCGCTGTCGGCGCTGACCGCGATGTTCGTGCACGCCGGCTGGCTGCACCTGCTCGGCAACATGCTCTTCCTGCTGATCTTCGGCAACAACATCGAGGACCGCTTCCGCAAGGTGCCCTACCTGATCTTCTACCTGGCGTGCGGGTACATCGCCGCCTACGGTTACGCGGCCGTGAACCCGGGCTCGGTCCAGCCGCTGGTCGGGGCGTCCGGCGCGATCGCCGGGGTGCTCGGGGCTTACCTCGTGCTCTATCCCCGGGCGCGGGTCTGGAGCCTGGTCCCGTTCCTGTTCTTCATCCCGCTGCGCATCCCGGCATGGCTCGTGCTCGGGCTCTGGTTCGTCCTGCAGTGGGTGTATTCGCTCGGCCCAAGCGCGGCCGGCGGGGTGGCCTACGTCGCGCACGTCTTCGGCTTCGTGGCCGGGGCACTGGTCGGGCTGCTCGTGCGCGCGGCCAGCGCCGGGCGGCGGCCTGCCCGGCTGCCGTGAGGAGGGCCGGCCGTGGCTGAGCAAGGGCTGTTCGGCGCGGCCGGCCCTCCGGCGGCGGGCTGACAGCAGGCCGGCGGCGGTCTGGCCCAGACGATCCGCCGATCCCGGTGGCCCGCTGGCGCCGCGATGCGAGACGATTGCAGAGGGGATCACGGGGAACGGAGATCACCGGGCCCGGCGATGGCTGACGGCAGCGGTGGTGGCGGGCCGTGCTTGCGCGCCCGCGTGATGGGTAGTTCCCGCCCGACGCACCGTCACCAGCACCGGAGGGCCGGCATGGACGACACGAAGCGCGCCGCGCACGGCATGACGGTCCGCCGGGAGGTGCTTGGTGACGCCCAACGGCCTCACCCCGGAGCAGATCGCCGAGGTGTTCCTTCACGTGGGCATCTACGCGGGCGTACCGGCCGTGAACCGCGCCTTCGCGGTCGCGCAGCAGGTGCTGGCCGAGGCGGGCTGAGTGCGGGCGGAAGGCACTTACCGATCATGGCATCGCCCGGTTATTGTGTCCGTATCTCGCACGAGTGTGCTGATCGCGTCCAAAAAAATATATGACCATGATGATTATGCTGAAAGTTAGGAGAGGGCGGGGAGGGCATGGCGGAGATCGTGTCACTTGCCGGCGCAGTGGCCGCGGCCATCCGCGACGGCGACGCGGTGGCGATGGAGGGCTTCACGCACCTCATCCCCTTCGCGGCCGGGCACGAAGTCATCAGGCAGGGGCGCCGCGATCTGACCTTGATCCGGATGACCCCGGACGTGATCTATGACCAGCTCATCGGGGCGGGGTGCGCGAGCAAGCTGATCTTCTCCTGGGGCGGGAATCCGGGAGTCGGGTCGCTGCACAGGTTCCGCGATGCGGTGGAGAACGGCTGGCCGGGGCCGCTCCAGCTGGAGGAGCACAGCCACGCGGGCATGGCCAACCGGTACGTGGCGGGCGCGGCCGGGATGCCCTTCGCGGTCCTGCGCGGATACCGCGGAACCGGCCTGGACGGCCAGCCGTCCGTCCGCCCGATCACCTGCCCGTTCACCGGACAGACCCTGACGGCGGTGGCCGCACTCACCCCCGACGTGACCGTCATCCATGCGCAGCGGGCCGACCGGGCGGGCAACGTCCAGCTGTGGGGCATCACCGGGGTGCAGAAGGAAGCGGTGCTCGGCGCCCGGCGGGCGGTGGTCACCGTGGAGGAGATCGTGCCGGAACTGCGCCCGCAGCCGGGCGCGATCGTACTGCCCGGCTGGACGGTCGACTACGTCGCTCCGGTCCCGGGCGGGGCGCACCCCTCCTACGCGCTCGGCTACTCCCACCGCGACAACGACTTCTACCTCGGCTGGGACGCGATCAGCCGCGGGCGGGACAGCTTCCGGCGCTGGCTGGAGACCGACGTCCTGGCCGGCGGGCCGGAAGCGCCCGCCGGCGCGGCGGGGGAGGACGGGCTGGGATCAGACGGGCTGGGATCATGAGCGCGCCTGGCACCGCGCTGGCCCAGGGCAGCGCGTTCACCTCCGACGAGATGATGACCGCCTGTGCCGCCCGGGCCCTGCGCGACGGCATGACCTGCTTCGTGGGTATCGGGTTGCCCAGCGCGGCGGCCAACCTCGCGCGGGCCACCCACGCCCCCAACCTGGTGCTGGTCTACGAATCGGGCACGATCGGCGCCAAGCCCGGCTGGCTGCCGCTGTCCATCGGCGACGGTGTGCTCGCGGAGACGGCGGACGCGGTGGTGAGCGTGCCGGAGATCTTCAACTACTGGCTGCAGGCCGGCCGGATCGACGTCGGCTTTCTCGGGGCGGCCCAGGTCGACCGGTTCGGTAACATCAATACCACCGTCATCGGCGCGCAATACGCCGACCCGAAGGTGCGCCTGCCCGGCGCGGGCGGGGCTCCCGAGATCGCCGCTTCCTGCCGGGAGGTGATCATCGTGCTGCGGCAGAGCCGCAGGTCGCTGGTGGAGCGGGTCGATTTCATCACCTCGGTCGGCTACGGGGACGGTCCAGGGCACCGGGAGCGGCTGGGCCTGACCGGCGCCGGGCCGCGCAAGGTCATCACCGATCTCGGCGTGCTCGAGCCCGATCCGGCCACCTGCGAGCTGACCCTGACCGGCGTCTACCCCGGCGTGACCACCGGCGAGGTGCGGTCCAGGACCGGCTGGGACCTGGCGGTCTCCGCCGGCCTGCGGGAGCTGCCGGCGCCTGCCAGCGCCGAGCTCGCGGCGCTGCGCGCCCTGCAAGCCATGACGCCCGGTCCGCTAGGAGGACGATGACCGCCCGCCCGCTCCCGCCCGCCGGCGCCGTCCCCGGCCTGCCCGGCTATGAACGGCCCGCCGGGCTCCATCCGCCGCTCGACGTCCCCGGCTACCGCTCGACCGCGCTGCGCCACCCGCGCCAGCCGCTGGTGCTGCTGCCGCACGGGCTGACCGAGATCACCGGCCCGCTGCTCGGCCAGGAGCGGGTCACCGCCGCCGACGCCGACCTGACCGCGCAGCACGCGGGGGAGCCGCTCGGCCAGCGGATCGTCGTCACCGGCCGGGTGCTCGACAGCGGCGGCCGCCCGGTTCCCGGCACCCTGATCGAGATCTGGCAGGCCAACGCGGCCGGCCGCTACCGCCACGCGGTGGACAGCCACCGGGCACCGCTGGACCCGAACTTCACCGGGGCGGGCCGGTGCCTCACCGACTCCACAGGCAGGCACGCGTGCCGGAGAGGAGCATTCAGGTGCCGCTAGTTGTGCGCAACACCCCGCGGACGGACCTTGAGGTCGTCGACGGCCTGGCGCAGGCGGGGGTGGCGACGGTCCACGAGGCCCAGGGCCGCACGGGGCTGTTCCGGGCGGACATCCGCCCGATATACCGGCCGGCCCGGATCGCCGGCAACGCGCTGACGTGTGAGGTCGCCCCGGGCGACAACTGGTCGATCCACGTCGCCGTCGAGCAGGCGCAGCCCGGCGACCTGCTCGTGATCACCCCCACCAGCCCGTGCGACGACGGGTACGTGGGCGACCTGCTGGCCGGGAGCATGCAGGCGCACGGCGTCCGGGCAGTGGTCATCGACGCTGGCGTGCGCGACGTGGCGGCACTGACGGACATGGGCTTCCCGGTCTGGTCCAGGGCGATCTCCGCCAGGGGCACCGTGAAGGAGACGCCTGGGAACGTGCAGACCCCCATCGTCTGTGCTGGCGCGTATGTCCGGCCGGGCGATGTGATCGTCGCCGACGATGACGGGGTGGTGGTGGTGCCGCGCGAGCAGGCCCCGACGGTGCTCAAGGCCGCCCGGGACCGCGAGGCGAACGAGGCCGCCAAACGGTCGCGGCTGAACGGCGGCGAACTCGGCCTCGACATCTACGACATGCGCGGCCGGCTCGCCGACCGGGGGCTGCGCTACGTGGATTACGCGGACGCGCCGTGACCCAGACCGCCATCCCCTGCGCCGTCATGCGGGGCGGGACGTCCAAGGGCCTGGTGTTCCTGGCCGGTGACCTGCCCGGCGACCGCGCGACCCGCGACGCGGTGCTGCTCGCCGCCATGGGATCCCCGGACGAGCGGCAGATCGACGGCATGGGCGGCGCCCACCCGCTGACCTCGAAGGTGGCTGTGGTGAGTTTGTCGCCCCGCGGCGACGCGGACGTCGAGTATCTGTTCCTGCAGGTCTGGCCGGACCGGCCAGAGGTCTCCGACAGCCAGAACTGTGGCAACATGCTCGCCGCGGTCGGCCCGTTCGCGATCGAGCAGGGCCTGGTGCCAGCAGGCGAGGAGGTGACGCCCGTCCGCATCTGGATGCGCAACACCCAGACGCTCGCGACGGCGCAGGTCCAGACGCCGGGCACGTGCGTCCGCTACGACGGGCCCGCGCGCATCGACGGCGTGCCCGGCAGCCACGCGCCGATCCCCATCGAGTTCGCCGACGTCGCCGGGTCCTCGTGCGGCGCGCTGCTCCCGACCGGGAACGCGGCTGACATCGTCGAAGGGACGCGGGTGACCTGCATCGACAACGGCATGCCGGTGGTGTGCATCGTCGCGTCCGACCTCGGGGTGTCCGGCCGCGAGTCACCGGCGGAGCTCGAGGGCGACGCCGGGCTGACCCAGCGGGTCGAGGCGATCCGGCTCGCCGCCGGGCCGCTGATGAACCTCGGCGACGTCACGAACAAAACCGTGCCGAAGATGAGCCTGCTGTCGCCGCCGGCCCGTGGCGGCGCCATCTCCACCCGGACGTTCATCCCCCGCCGCGTGCACGAGGCGATCGGGGTACTGGGCGCGGTGTCCGTCGCCACCGCGTGCATGCTGCCCGGATCCGTGGCGCACGAGATCGCGGCCGTCCCGCCCACGGCCGCTGGCCCGGCCGATATCGAGGTCGAGCACCCCACCGGTTTCTTCACCGTCACCCTCGAGGTGGAGGTGTCCGGCGGCGCCTTCACCGTGACCAGGGCGGCGCTGCTGCGCACCGCCCGCCTGCTCATGCGCGGCGAGGTCCTCGTGCCGTCGTCGGTGTGGAGCCCGGCATGACCCGGGTGGCGCTCATCGGCCTCGGTGAGGTGGGCACGGTGTTCGCGGAGGACCTCGCGGCCCGGGGAGTCACGGACCTGGCCGCCTGGGACACCGCGTTCGCCGATCCGGGCAGCGCGGCCGCCCAGGCCGCCGTGCGCCTGCCTGTCGCCCGGGCCGCGGACGCGGCCGCGGCGGCCGCCGGCGCCGGCCTGGTCGTGAGCGCCGTGACCGCGGCGAACTGCCACCCGGCCGCGGCCGCCGCCGCGCCGGGCCTGGGCCCGGGGGCGTGGTTCTTCGACCTGAACTCGGCCTCGCCCGGCCACAAGCAGCAGGCCGCGGGCGCGGTGGAGCAGGCGGGCGGGCGCTACGTGGAGGCCGCGCTGATGTCGCCGATCGCCGCGCGGCGACTGGGCTCGCCGTTCCTGCTCGGCGGCCCGCACGCGGCGGAGTTCGCGGCGGCCGCCGGCGCGTGGGGCATGTCCGGCCTCACCGTGTACTCCCGCGAGGTCGGCCGCGCCGCCGCGGGCAAGCTCTGCCGCTCGGTGATCGTCAAGGGTCTCGAGTCGCTGCTGACCGAGTCGCTGCTCGCCGCCCGTTACTACGGGGTGGACAAGGAGGTGCTCGACTCGCTGCCGAACATTCTGCCCGGGGCCGACTGGCAGGCCGTGGCCGCGTACTTCATCTCCCGCTCGCTGCAGCACGGCCAGCGGCGCTCCGAGGAGATGGCCGAGGCCGCGGCCACCGTCGAGGAGGCGGGCGTCGAGCCGCTGATGTCGCTCGCCGCGGCGCAGCGCCAGCTCCGGGCGGCCGGCCACGCCGGTGCCCTCGCCGAGCCCGATCTGGCCGCGGTCATCGACCACATCCGCCGCACGCAGGCCGCCGCCCCGGCCGGCCGGGTCCCGCCGGGGGCTTCGCTGTGATCATCGACTGCCACGGCCACTACACGACCGCCCCCGCGCCGCACAGCCAGTGGCGGCAAAGCCAGCTCGCGGCGTTCCGGGAGGGCCGCCGGGCACCGGCCTACCCGGCCATCTCCGACGACGAGATCCGCGAGTCGATCGAGCAGAACCAGCTCCGGCTGCTCCGCGAGCGCGGCGCGGACATGACGATCTTCTCGCCGCGGGCGTCCGCCATGGCCCACCACGAGGGCGACGAGCGGGTCGCCGTGGCGTGGGCGCGGGCATGCAACGACCTCATCGCGCGCGTGGTCGCGCTGTTCCCGGACACGTTCGCCGGCGTCTGCCAGCTGCCGCAGTCACCCGGCGCCCCGCTGGACGCGTCCGCCGCCGAGCTGGAACGGTGCGTCACCGAGCTCGGGTTCGCCGGCTGCAACCTCAACCCGGATCCGAGCGGAGGGAGGTGGACCTCCCCGCCGCTCACCGACCGGTACTGGTATCCCATCTTCGAGAAGATGACCGAGCTCGACGTGCCCGCCATGGTGCACGTCTCGGCCAGCTGCAACCCGGTTTTCCACGCCACGGGCGCGCACTACATCAACGCCGACACCACGGCGTTCATGCAGCTCATCCAAGGCGACCTGTTCGCTGACTTCCCGGACCTGCGGCTGGTGATCCCGCACGGCGGCGGCGCCGTGCCCTACCACTGGGGCCGCTACCGCGGGCTCGCCGACATGCTGGGCAAGCCGCCGCTGAGCGAGCACGTGATGAGCAACGTGTTCTTCGACACCTGCGTCTACCACCAGCCCGGCATCGACCTGCTGTGTGACGTCATCGACGCCGGCAACATCCTGTTCGGGTCCGAGATGGTGGGCGCGGTCCGCGGCATCGACCCGGAGACCGGCCACCACTTCGACGATACGAGACGGTACGTCGATGCGGCTGCCCTGCCCGAGGCCGACCGCGCGAAGATCTACTCAGGCAACGCCCGGCGGGTCTATCCGCGCCTCGACAAGGCCCTGCGCGAACGGGGACGGTAAATGGCCACCATGTTCCAGCCCGACGCCGACTGGCTCGCGTTCGACCCGAGCCCCCGCAAGCCGGCCTACGTCCCGCCGCCGGGCGCGGTGGACGCCCACTGCCATGTGTTCGGCCCCGGCGACGTCTTCCCGTACGCGCCGGAGCGGAAGTACACCCCGGTGGACGCGGGCAAGGAGCGGCTGTTCGCGCTGCGCGACTTCCTCGGCTTCGAGCGCAACGTCATCGTCCAGGCGACCTGCCACGGCGCCGACAACAGCGCGATGGTGGACGCGCTGCTCGCGGCCGGTGACCGGGCGCGCGGCGTGGCGACGATCCGGCCGGGCACGGCGCGAGCCGAGGTCGCCGACCTGCATGCGGCCGGCGTCCGTGGCATCCGGTTCAACTTCGTGAAGCGCCTCGCCGACCCCAAGCCGGACGGCTACTACCGCGGCCTGGCCGACCTGGTCGCCGAGTTCGGCTGGCACATCGTGGTGTACTTCGAGGCCCCCGACCTGGCCGAGCGCTGGCAGCTGTTCACTGCCCTGCCCACGGCCGTGGTCGTCGACCATATGGGCCGGCCCGACGTGACCCAGCCGGTCGACGGGCCTGACTTCGCCCAGTTCGCCCGCTTCATGACCGAGAACGAGAACGTCTGGTCCAAGGTCAGTGGCGCGGAGCGGCTGTCGGTGTCCGGGCCGCCGGACTACGCCGACGTGGTCCCGTTCGCGCGCCACATCGTGGAGACTTTTCCCGGCCGGGTCATCTGGGGGACCGACTGGCCGCACCCGAACATGAAGAGCCACATGCCCGACGACGGCGACCTCGTGGACATCATCCCGCGCATCGCCGTCACCGAGGACCTGCAGCGGCGGCTGCTGGTCGCCAACCCCATGCGCCTGTACTGGGAGACCTGAATGACGGAGTACACCTCAGAGTTCGACGACATCCCCGGCACCCGGGTGTTCACCGCGCAGCGCGCCAAACAGGGCTACCAGCTGAACCAGTTCTGCATGAGCCTGATGAAGCCGGAGAACCGGGAGCGGTTCAAGGCCGGCGAACGGGCCTACCTGGACGAGTGGCCGATGACCGAGGCCCAGAAGCAGGCCGTGCTCGACCGCGACTACAACGCCATGCTCGACCAGGGCGGCAACATCTACTTCCTGGCCAAGATCTTCGCCACCGACGGGCTCAGCTACCTGCAGGCCGTGTCCACGATGACCGGCATGAACATCGACGACTACCAGCAGATGATGCTGCATGGCGGGCGCTCGCCGGAAGGCTGGCGCTCGGTGAAGGAGGGTAACTGACGTGGCCCGCATCACCGCCGGGCTGACCACCAGCCACATACCGGCCATCGGCGCCGCGATCGACCTCGGCAAGACCGGGGAGCCCTACTGGAAGCCGCTGTTCGCCGGGTACGAGTGGACGAAGGCGTGGGCGGCCAGGGAGATCCCGGACGTGGTGATCCTGGTCTACAACGACCACGCGTCCGCGTTCACGCCGGAGATCGTCCCCACGTTCGCGCTCGGCTGCGCCGACGAGTTCAAGCCCGCCGACGAGGGCTACGGGCCCCGGCCGGTGCCGGTCGTCCGCGGCCACGCCGACCTGGCGGCGCACCTGGCCCAGTCGCTGATCCTCGACGAGTTCGACCTCACGCTGATGTACAAGCTCGACGTCGATCACGGCCTCACCGTGCCGCTGTCCCTGGTCTACGGCCAGCCGGACGAGTGGCCGGTGCGGGTCATCCCGCTGGCCGTGAACGTGGTGCAGTACCCGCCGCCGACCGGCCACCGCTGCTACCTGCTCGGCCAGGCGATCCGCCGGGCTGTGCAGAGCTACCCCGAGGACCTGACGGTCCACGTCTGGGGCACCGGCGGCATGAGCCACCAGTTGCAGGGGCCCCGCGCGGGGTTCATCAACTCCGCGTTCGACAACGCGTTCTTCGACCGGCTGGTCAGCGACCCGGGCAACCTGGCGCTAGTGCCGCACATCGAGTACGTGCGCGAGGCGGGCTCGGAGGGGATCGAGCTGGTCATGCAGCTGATCATGCGTGGCGCCATGGGCCCCACGGTCGAGGAGCTGTACCGCTTCTACCACGTGCCGGGGTCCAACACCGCGGTCGGGCACCTGGTGGTCCGGCCCAGCCAGGAACGGAGCTGACCCGTGCGGATCGCACTCGCCGGGGGCGGCGCCTTCGGCATCAAGCACCTCGACGGCCTCGCGGCCATCGACGGCGTCACCGTCACCGCCGTGGTGAGCCGCAGGCTGGAGCAGGCCGAGGAGATCGGGCGGAAGTATGGCGTGGAACATGCCTCGACCGACCTGGACGAGGTACTCGCCCGCGACGACGTCGACGCCGTCATCCTCGCCACCCCGACCCAGCTGCATGCCCAGCAGGCGATCGCCACGATGCGCGCGGGCAAGCACGTCCAGGTCGAGATCCCGCTCGCGGACAGCTGGGCGGACGCGCAGCAGGTCGACCAGGTGCAGCAGGAGACCGGCCTGGTCGCCATGGCCGGGCACACCCGCCGGTTCAACCCGTCGCACCAGTGGGTCCACCGCCGCATCGCCGCGGGAGAGCTGTCCATCCAGCAGATGGACGTGCAGACCTACTTCTTCCGGCGCACGAACCTGAACGCGCTCGGCCAGCCCCGCAGCTGGACCGACAACCTGCTGTGGCACCACGCCGCGCACACCGTCGACCTGTTCCAGTACCAGACCGGCGAGGACGTCCAGATCGCCCACGCCGTGCAGGGGCCGGTCCACCCCGAGCTCGGCATCCCGATGGACATGTCCATCCAGCTGCGCACGCCCGGGGGCCGCATCTGCACACTCTCCCTGAGCTTCAACAACGACGGGCCGCTCGGCACCTTCTTCCGCTACATCTGCGACAACGGCACCTACATCGCCCGGTACGACGACCTGGTCACCGGGCGCGAGGAGCCGGTCGACGTGTCCAGGGTCGATGTGTCCACCAACGGCATCGAACTGCAGGACCGCGAGTTCATCGCGGCGATCCGGGAGGGGCGCGAGCCGAACTCCAGCGTGCGCGACGTCCTGCCCTGCTACCGGGTGCTCGGCGAGCTGGATGCTCAGCTGGCTGGGCAGCGGTAGCGCGGTGACGCCGGCCGATGTCTGAGCCGGTCCGGCTGATCCGGGGCGGCTCGCACCTGGCCAGCATCTCCCAGCCCGGTGAGGTCACCGCCGCGCTCATGGAGCATCTGACCAGCCCCTGACCGGGGCCGCGCGCCGAGCAGCACCTGGGTCAGCTCGTTGCGGGTGTCGAGCAGCTGGCCGAGGGCATCGGCCAGCGCGTCAGCGCCGTGTCAGCGCATCAGTTCCCGGGCGGCGGTCTCGATGTCGTGCTGGGAGAGCAGCACGGCGTTCGCGGCGTCGCCGAGCGGGATGAAGCTGTCCTCGCTCGTCACCCGCCGCACCCAGCCGCCGAACCGGTCGTCGGCGAGGATGGTGAGCACCCCCTCCGACACCCCCCCGGTGCGCCGGGTCTCGTCCGCGATCAGCACCCGCCCGGTCGCCCTCGCCTCACGCAGGATGTCCTCCACCGGCAGCGGCGCCAGCCAGCGCAGGTCCACCACCCGGCACCTGATGCCCTCCAGCGACAGCCGGGCCGCCGCGCGCATGCTCAGCCGCAGCCCGTTGCCGAACGTCATGATCGTCAGGTCGGTGCCGTTCCCGTGCGTCCGGGCCCGGCCGACCGGCACGTGCCCGGGTGTCCAGCCCTCGGGCGGCTCGTAGGGGGCCCGCCACCCGCCATCCTCGCTCTTGTACAGATCCCGCGCGTGGTACAGCGCGATCGGCTCCAGGAACACGCAGATGCTGCCGTCGGCGGCCGCGGCGGCCAGGCAGGTGCGCAGCATCGCGGCCGCGTCCTCGGGCCGGGCGGGCGAGGCGATGATCAGGCCCGGTATGTCCCGCAGCGCCGCCACCGCGTTGTCGTTGTGGAAGTGCCCGCCGAAGCCTTCCTGGTAGGCGTAGCCCGCGATCCGCACCACCATCGGGTTGCGGTACTGGCCCTGGGAGAAGAAGGGCAGGGTGGCGGCCTCGCCGCGGATCTGGTCGGCGGCGTTGTGCAGGTAGGCGAGGTACTGGATCTCTGGCACGGGCAGCAGCCCGGCCAGGCCGGCGCCGAGCGCCAGGCCGAGGATCGCCTGCTCGTCCAGGAGGGTGTCGAAGACCCGGCCGGCCCCGAACCGGGACAGCAGCCCACGGGTGACCCCGTACACCCCGCCCTTGCGGGCGACATCCTCGCCGAACACCAGCATCTCCGGCCGGGCGGCCATCGCGTCGGTGAGCGTGGCGTTGATGGTCTGGGCCAGCGTGAGCGGGCCGGCCGACTCCGGCAGGCGGCCGCCGAACGCCGCGCGGCGCTTGTCCTCGTCGGCGCTGGCCAGGATCGCGTCGGCCCAGACAGCCTCCGGGTTGCGCGGCGCCAGCGGTGCCATCACCTGCGCCGCGCTCGTCAGCCGCGGCGCGCCAGCCATCTCCTGCGCCCGTTCCAGCACCCGGGCGCGGCTGCGCTCGTAGCGGTCGAGCACCTCGGCCGGGGTGAGCAGGCCCGCCTCGACGAGCAGCCGGGCGGTGCCGGTCAGCGGGTCGGCGGCCAGGTCGGCCGCGACGTCATCGCGGTCACGGTAGCCGGTCTCGGCGTCCGCCCCCGCGTGACCGCCCAGGCGCACCATCGACAGGTGCAGGAACGCGGGGGAGCGGCGGTCCCTGACCCACCCGGCGGCGGCCAGCGTGGTGTCGTAGACGTCGGCGAGGTCGGACCCGTCGGCATGGAAATAGCGGATGCCGGGCCGGCCTGAGATGGCCGCCTCGACCCACCCGGGCGGCGTGCGCACGCTGATGCCGAGGCCGTTGTCCTCGCACACGAACAGCAGCGGCAGCGGCAGCCGCTGGTAGGCGGTGTAGCCGGCGGTGTTGAACGCGCCGACCGCGGTGGAATGGTTGACCGAGGCGTCACCCAGGCTGGTCACCACGATCGCGTCCGCGGCCCAGTGGCTGGCGGTGCCCAGCCGGGCGGCACGCTCCAGCGCGAAGGCGAGCCCGACCGCGCGTGGCAGATGCGAGGCGATGGTGGAGGTCTGCGGGATGATGTGCAGGTCGGCGTGGCCGATCACCTTGTGCCGCCCGCCGGAGATCGGCTCGGCCGCCGCCGCGACCAGCCCGAGCAGCACGTCGCGCACACCGTCCCGGGGCGGATTGGCGCTGGCGGCGCGCGCCAGGTAGAACGCCCCGGACCGGTAGTGCAGCAGCGCCGGGTCATCGTTCCGCAGCGCTGCCGCGACCGCCGCGTTGCCCTCGTGGCCCGAGGAGCCGATCGTGTAGAACCCGGCCTCGCGCTTGCGCAGCCACCGCGCGGCCAGGTCGAGGTGACGGCTCGCGAGCTGGGCGTCGAACAGCTCCAGGCAGTGCGTGCCGGTCAGCGCCGAGCCTGCCCGGATGGGGCCGTGCCAGTCCTGGCTGCCGAGCGAAGCCGGCGGGGTGACCGCCCGCAGCTTCAGGACGGAGTCGGCGAAGTGCTGCTCGACCTCGTCGCGGCTGTCAGCCGGGTGGCCCATGGTGTCTACGGTAAAGCCGCTCCGCCGGGATTCCCCAGCGGAACCGCCCTGCCTGACCAGCCGTCCAAGTGACATGAACTCCCTGCCTTGCCGGGCCCCCCTGGTCACGGTAGCCCTTCTTGCCGCTGCCGTCACCGGATGTGCCGCTGCCCGTCCCCTGCCGCCCGCGCCGGCGCCGCTCGCCCGGGTGGCCGACCCGGCGCGCCGGTGAGCCCGCGGCCGGGGGAGGATCGGGGCAGGACCGACCGCTTCCGTCGCTGAGGAGGCCCCATGCTGCCCTGGTCCGCAGAGCTGGCCGGACGGGTCGAGGAGCACGTGATCACGAGCGAGCTGCTGCGGGCGAACCCGCTGGGTGACCCGTGGGAGCGCCCGCTGTGGGTTTACCTGCCGCCCGGCTACGACGACGAGCCGGCCCGCGCCTACCCGTCGGTGTATGTGATCCAGGGCTACACCGGTCACGTCGCGATGTGGCGCAACCGGTCGCCCTACCGGCAGCCATTCCCCGAGGCCGCCGACGCGGTGTTCGCGGCCGGCCAGGCGCCGCCCGCCATCGTCGTCTACGTCGACGCGTGGACCGCCTACGGCGGCAGCCAGTTCGTCGACTCGCCCGGCACCGGCCGTTACCACTCCTACCTGTGCGACGAGGTGGTGCCCTGGGTGGACAAGCGGTACCGGACGATGGCCGGTGCCGGCCACCGGGCGATCACCGGCAAGTCGAGCGGCGGGTTCGGGGCGATGATCACGCCCATGCTGCGGCCGGACCTGTTCGGCGCGCTGGCCACCCACGCGGGCGACTCGCTGTACGAGTACTGCTACCTCACCGAGTTCGGCAAGGCCGTGCGGCACCTGCGTGGCTACGACGGGGACATCTGGCGCTGGTGGGCCGACTTCCGGTCGCGCGCCTCCTTCACCAAGGACGCCGACAGGGACCTGCTCATGCTGCTCGGGGTGTCGGCGTGCTTCTCGGCGGACCCGGACGGCACCGTCCAGCTGCCGTTCGACCCGCGCACCGGGGTGCTGCGCCCGCAGGTGTGGCAGCGCTGGCTGGACTGGGACCCGGTCCGGATGGTGCCCCGTTACGCGGCCCAGCTGCGGTCGCTGCGGGCGATCTGGATCGACGCCGGGACCAGGGACGAATGGTTCCTCGACATCGGGGCGGAGGCGTTCCGCGCGGCGCTGGCCGAGGCACAGGTGCCCGGCGAGGTGATCCACTTCGAGCTGTTCGACGCCACCCACATGGCGATCGACTACCGCTACCCGCTCTCGCTCGCCTGGCTCTGCCAGCGCATCGCCCCTTGAGCGGCCGCCGCCCTCCCACGGGTCAGCCGGCCTCGCCGAACAGGTGGCTGCTGACCCTGGCCAGGTGTGTGCGCATCGCCTCCACCGCGCGGCCGGCATCCCTGGCCCGCAGGGCGGCGACCAGCTCGGCGTGGTCGGCCTGGTAGAGGCGCAGCCGCTGCCGGGACGCGCTGCGGCGCTTGAGCTCGCCCCAGGACTGGCCGTGCCGGGCCTCGCCGATGACCGCGTACAGCCGCGCGAGCAGCGGGCTGTGGCTGGCGGCCACGATGCAGCGGTGCAGGGCGAGGTCCCACAGCTCGAACTCGTCGTAGCTGGCTGCCTGCTTGCCGCCGGCCAGGCAGCGGTCCATCTCGGCGAAGTCGGCGGCCGTCGCCCAGGCCACCACCAGCCGCATCGCGGACGGCTCGAGCATCTGCCGGATCGCCATCACATCCGCGGGCGCGAAGGCGGCTGGGCCGCCGTCCGCATCGTCTCCGCCGCCCGCGCCGTCCGCCCGCGGCCAGCGCGCGTCGCGCAGGAAGGTGCCGCGCCCGACCTCGCGGGAGATCTGGCCCTCGGCCTCGAGCACCGCCAGGGCTCGCCGGACCGTGGTGCGGGTCGCGCCCAGGCCGGCCGCCAGCTGGCGCTCGGTGGGCAGCCGCGACCCCGGTCCCAGGCCGGCCCGCTGTGAGCCGGCGAGGATCTCCTCGGCCAGCCGGCGCCCCCGGTCGGCCGGAATCACGGGGGTGTCCCGGTTGCTCTCGCCATGGGGCCTCCGCCCTCGTCCCGGCCTGTTCCCGCCCGGTTCAACCAATCATACCAATCGATACCATATCGCGATCGGCAGGGGCAGATTATGTCTTCGTAAAGGCTCTTGACCCTCTTTGTATGCAGACCTATGCTCAACCAATCCGCAGTCCTCAGCCAATCACCGGCCAGGGCTGCCCGCCCGCCACCCGCCCGAGACCGTCACTCGGCCCGCACGGAGGAGACCCGGCACGTGAGGCTCGCCACGATTGCCACCGCCCAGGGGCCGCGGCTGCATGTCCGGGGCCGTTCCGGCTATGTTGACGTCGCCGACGGCACGGGCGACCCCCGGATGTCGGCACTGGGCTACGTGCTCGGCGCGGGGGAGCCGGCCATGGCCGCCATCCGCGCACTGGAGCGCCGGGACGGCCGCGAGGCCGGTCCCGCTGACTTCGCCGCCGCGGTCCCCGACCCGCCGCGCATCCTCTGCCTGGGGCTGAACTACAGCGAGCATGCGCTGGAGGGCGGCCGGGCGGTGCCGGCCTGGCCGGACGCGTTCGTGCGCGGCGCCGACAGCGTCCTCGCGCCCTACGCCGACCTGGTGAAGCCCGCGCTGACCACCCGGTTCGACTACGAGGCCGAGCTCGGGATCGTGATCGGCGCTGGCGGGCGCTACATCCGCGCGGAGGACGCGCTCGGCGCCATCGCGGGCTTTGTGGTGCTGAACGATGCCTCGTGCCGGGACTGGCAGCGGGCCGGTACCCAGTGGACGGCCGGCAAGAATTTCGCCGGCACCATGCCGATCGGCCCGGAGGTGGTGACCACCGACGAGGTGGACGTCAGCGACCTGGCCATCAGCTCGGCCCTCAACGGCACCGTGATGCAGTCGGCACGCACCTCGCAGATGCTCGTCAGCGTGCCGGCCGCCGTGGAGTTCTTCTCGTCGTTCACCCGCCTGGCCCCGGGTGATGTCATCGCCACCGGCACGCCCGGCGGCGTTGGCTTCGCCCGGACGCCACCGGTCTGGCTGGAGCCCGGCGACCTGATCGAGGTCACCGTCGAGAAGGTGGGCACCATCCGCAACCGCGTCATCGCCGAACAGGGCGCCCCCGCCGGCTGGCGGTGGCGGCCCGCCGATAAGCCGGTCACCGGGTTCTGACCTGGTGGGCGGGGGCCCGGGGTTTCGCCGGCTGGCGGTCTCATCCATGTGCATCATGGAGGGGCCATGAAGTCCTTGATACCGGGTGCGGCCGCGGGTGACCTGCCGCCCCCGCCGGACGGCGGGGGCAGGCGTCAGCGGCCAGCCCGGCTCCAGGTGGTGACCATGACGGCTGCCACCGTCATGGCGGCCGCGCTCGTACTCGCCGGGTGCACCAGCGGCAGCTCCGGCCTGCCTGCCAGGTCCGCGGCTCCCCGCGGCCGGCTCAAGCTGACCATCGCCGATGTAGCCCCGTTCAGCGGCCCCGACGCCGCGCTCGGCCCGACCTACCTGGCTTCCTGTTACGGCGCGACCAGCGCCATCAACGCCGCGGGCGGCGTGCTCGGCCACATGCTGACCTGCAAGAGCGTCAACACCTGGGGCGACCCAGCGGACGCCGTGGCAGCGGTCAACCAGATGTTCGCGTCCACTCCCACCCTGGCGCTCGTCATCGGCTGCACCTCGGACGAGGCGGCCGCGGTCGCGCCGATCATCAACCACCGCAAGATGGCCATGTTCTGCATGACCGGGCAGCCGGAGTTCGACCACACCTTCTTCCCGTACTTCTACCGGCTGGTGCCGCCGGACCTCGAAGAGTCCTACGCGATGACGGTCATCGCCCAGCGGCTGCACTACCACCGGATCGCGCTGGCGTTCGGCAACGACATCGGCTCGCAGACCTTCATCAAGCCCACGGTCGCCGCGCTCAAGAAGGCCGGGATCACCCTGACCACCAACCAGACCCTGGATCTGTCGGCCACCACCTTCCGGACCGAGGCCGCGGCGATCGTGGCATCCCACCCGGACGCGATCATGACCGAGGCGCTCGGCTCCGCCGACCCGGCGCTGTTCTCCGAGATCAAGCAGCTCAACCACGGCAAGATCATCCCGATCATCGGCACCTCGGCGGCCATCTCGCCCACGTTCTTCAAGGCCTCGGCCGCGGCCGTGGGCGCGAGCGAGCTCGCGGGCAGCTTCCACGCCGACAACCTGATGGTGGAGACCAGCGGCCCGGCCTTCCAGACGTTCTCCCAAGCGCTGATGTCGCAGCAGGGCAAGGTCCCCGGCGCCAGTGGCGACTTCACCACCTACCTGAGCGCGCCGGGAGCGGTGCACCTCTACGACGGAATGAACCTGGCGGCGCTCGCGATGATCATGGCGAGGAGCACCAGCCCGAGCGTGTACGGGCCGGACATCCTCAAGGTCGGCGATGGCGTGCCGGGAGCGACGGTGTGCTACTCGTTCGCGCAGTGCGCACCGCTGGTCCGGGTGGGCAAGCCCGTCAGGTACGAAGGGCCTGGCGGCCCGACCAGCTTCGACGGCTATCACGACTCGACCGGCATGTTCCAGATCGACACCTACACCCCGGGCGGGCAGGTCAAGACGGTCGGCATCATCTCGCCTGCCGAGCTGCGGGCCCTGTCCGGATGACCGCGGGCCCGCTGTCAGCCTGCCCCGGAGCCGCTGGGCCCTTCCGTGACGGGGACAGCCGGCGCCACGGCCACCACATCCGCCCCAGCGGGTAACGGCGCCGGGGCGGTGGCTGGCCGGCTCGCCGGTGCGATGACCCGCAGGGCGCCGGGCAGCGCCCGGATGCGCAGCGGGGAGCCCGCCGCCAGCGGGCGGGCGCACGCCAGCGTCTCGCCGTCGGCGGCGGCTGGCATGGCCCGGTCGGCCGTGACGGTCACGCTGGCCGCCCGCTGCGTGCTCACCTGCTCCATCCGCACATGCGTGCCGCGGCCGGCCCGCAGCATCGCCTCCACGAACGACAGCTTGCGGCCCTGGCTGACCATGATCACATCGAGCAGCCCGTCGCCGATGTCGGCGTCGGGCGCGACCTTCCTGCCCGCCGCCAGGTACACGGAGTTGGCGACCACGACGCAGAACCCGGGGAAGCTCGCGGCGCCGCGGCCGGCGGTCCCCGGGTCCACCGTGAACGTCGCGGGCCGCCAGCCCAGCAGCGCGCACACGCCCGCGAGCTGGTAGCCGGCCGGGCCCCTGGCCCACCAGCTCCGGTTGGCGAGCTCGCCGCCCTCGGAGGGGATGCCGAGGTAGACGCTGCCCGCCACGACGAGCTCGGCGCCGTCGCCAGCCTGGACCCCGATCAGGTCCACCGCCCGGGGCCCGCCGCCGAGCAGGGCGGCGACGGCGGCAGCCGGGCTGGCCGGGATGCCCAGCATGTGGGCGAAGTCGTTGCCCCGCCCGCCCGGGATGATCCCGAGCACGCCACCGGCCCGGGACACGGCCGAGGCCAGGGCGCCGACCAGACCGTCACCCCCGACCGCCACCACGGTCTCGCCGCGCCCGGTGGCCTGCTCCGCCAGCCGCGCCGCGTCGCCGAGACCGGTGGTCTGGCACACCCGCACGGCGGTGCCGTCCGCGGCCAGTGCCCCGAGGGTCTCCGGCAGCCGCCGCCCGCACCGGCCCCCAGCCGCGGCTGGGTTGACGACCAGGCAGAACGAACGGCTCACGGTGACCCTCCGCATCCGGGCAGCGGTCGTGCCCGCACCAGCGATCCTCCCCCGGCACCTGCCCTGGCGCCATACCGGGCGTAGCATCGGTTGCCATGTCGGGTCAGGGCAGCGTGGCCGCCAGTGAGGTGCCAGCGCGCAGCGTCCGCTACCTCCAGGTGCAGACCACCACGGACTCGCGGGCGGAGGCGATGGAGCTTGCCCGGGAAGCTGTCGAGGAACGGCTCGCCGCCTGTGCCCAGGTCGCCGGCCCCATCGCGAGCATGTACTGGTGGGAGGACGGGATCGAGCGTGCCGAGGAATGGCTGCTCATGCTCAAGCTCCCGGCAGCGGGGTACCAGGCGCTGGCGGACTTCCTGGCGCGGCGGCACAGCTACGACGAGCCGGAGATCGTCGCGACGCCGATCGTCGCCGGGTCGGACGCCTACCTGAGCTGGATAGCCGAGGAGACCCGCGCGATAGCGGCGGAGGAGACCCGCGCGATAACGGCGGAGGAGACCCGCCCGGAGTAACCGGTGACGATCCCGGACGCTCAGCCCGACGGGATGACGATCCCGTATTCGTGGATCTTCCGGTAGATCGTCGCCCGGGACATCCCCAGCGACTCGGCCGTCTTGACCTTGTTGCCCTGGTAGGCCAGCAGGCCCTGGACGATGGCGTCACGCTCCATCGACTCCAGCGGGCTGAGCAGGCGGCGGCTGACGGTCCAGCACTCCGCCGGCAGGTCGGCCGGCTGGATGGTGCCGGACCGCCGGTGCCTGGCGACCCTGCGGAGCACGTCCCAGAGCTGCTCGATGTTGCCGGGCCAGCGCGAGCGCAGCAGCAGCTTCATCGCCTCGGGGGAGCAGGCCAGCCGTGCCTGCTGGCTCAGCTTGGCCAGGAAGAACGGCACCAGCTCGGTCAGGTCCTCGATGTGGTGGCGCAGCGGGGGCAGCTCCACGCTGCTGGGGAAATAGCGCAGGACCTTGGTCAGGTCCTCCTTGGTGCGCCTGCCGCTCAGGGTCACCACCACCCGGAGCAGCTGCTGCCGCTCGGCGGCCCGCGCCTCCTTCAGGGCGCTCGACACCGTGTTCAGCTGTCGCGCGCCCAGCATGTCGACGTGCCGCAGCACCAGCGTGCCGTGGCTATCCAGCAGCTCCCGGCGCAGCCCGGCCAGCCAGTCCTGCTTGGCGGCGTCGGCGGCGTCCAGCACGCTGATCCGCCCGGCCGGGTCCTGGCGCTGGTGCACGGCACGGACCACGGCCAGCTTCCCGACGCCGGGCTCGCCCTCCAGCGCGAGCCATTCGCCGCTGTTGTACGCGGCCTCCACCTGGGTGCAGCCGCGCAGCCAGAGGGGGGCCGCGCCGACCAGCCCGGGCAGGAACATCGGCTTCTTCGGGCTGGCCTCGGCGGCCGACCGGACGGCGGCCTGCTCGATCAGCTTGACGTGCACGACCCCGTCGGCGGCCGATCCCTCCGCCGAGAGCGGCCGGCAGTGGACGCGGGCACGTGCGCCGGTGGGCAAGGTGACGGTCACCGTGCTGGGCCGCTGGCCGGCGAGCGCCTCGGCCGCGTGGCCGAGCACCGCGATCTGGTCCCCGGGGGCGAGCACCTGCCGGGCGCAGTCGTTCAGCATCACCACGTCGGCCGACACCGCCAGCACGATCCCGCTGGTGTGCCGGCAGGCCCGCAGGTATTCCTGCATGAGCCGGAACTCGCGGGCGGTGCTGTCGTTGATCAGGGCGCTGGCGATCTGGTCGGCGGTGGTCTTGGCGAGCGCGACCAGCAGGGCGTCGGCGTCCTTGCGCCAGCAGGTAAGGTCCACCGCGCCGATCGTCTTGCCGGAGAGCGGGTCATGGATCGGCACCCCGGCGCAGCCGAAGATCTCCAGGTCCTCCGCATAGTGCTCGTGGCCGAACACGTGCGCGGGCTGGCCTCCCTCCAGCGCGGTCCCGATCCCGTTGGTGCCGACCTGCGCTTCGGAGTAGCTGAAGCCCGGGGCGAGGTTGACCCCGTCCAGTTCCCGCTCCAGGTCGTGGTCGGCCGTCAGCCGGCTCAGCACCACGCCCGCCGCGTCGGTCAGGATGATGCTGATGGGCTGGCCGTCCAGGTGCTCGTGCAGGTTCCTGAGCACCGGCATGGCATTGCGGGTGAGGGGTGTGTCGAGGTTCGGGTCCCGGATGTAGGACAGCTCAACCCGGTCGGCCGCCACCTGCCAGTCCCGGGACCGCCACCACGAGGCGAGAATGGGCCCGCGGACTAAGCCGGGCGCGACCGGTTCGCTCGTCAGAAACCGCTCCCGCGCCTCGGCCAGTCGAGCGCTGCCGGCCGAGGGGGGCAAGGGCGCTGCTGAGGGCACCATTGCGCCTCCCGTGCCTCCCCGGTGCCTGCGGGGAACCTGGGGCAAAGCCCGCTGGGGTTCGGGCAATACCGGGGTCGGGTCGTACGTAGGACCACGATAAACGGGCCGTTACCGTCCTGTGTCTCAAGTTGAGACCGTTATTGCCCGGCGGGTGCCGTTTGATGCGTCAGGTTGGGAATCCCTGCCATCAGGCGATGTGAGGGGTGGTGCCATGGATCAGCCAGGGGCACCTCAGGGCGGGGCCGCTCCCGGGCCCGCGCCCGATGCCGAGACCTTCAACCCGTGGAGCATCGTCAACCTGGTGTTCGGGCACCTGGCTGACCAGGGCCTGCACCCGGTGCTCGGGGAGACTGGCGATCCGGGGGCGCCCGCTGCGGAGCTGCTGCGGGCGCTGGGCATCACGCCGGCCGCGGAGGGGAACCGCCAGGACTCCCAGCGCGTCCAGGATCATCTCGAGGAGATCCGGGGCGCCTTCTTCGGCGACAGCTGAACCGGCGGCCGTTTCTTACCCGCTCCTCTGGCGGCTTCTTTACCCCGATCTTGTGGCGGCGGCTGGTGCCGCCCGTGGGCGCGCCGCCGGCATGTGTCTCATGTTGAGAGCTCAGCCGCTGCCCGCCTGGGTTGAGATGCGGACATAGGACTTGCGGCCGGATAGGCGCGTGCGCACTCGCCGCCAGGTGAGGCGCCCGCGCCGGTGAGGCGGACGGGGCACCTGCCCGCTGCCGCCGCCCGGCGGAGACCCCGGGAGACCGGGGGGAAGGGGTGACGATGAGTCGCCAGAGTGTGGCCAGGGCTCACCAGAAGATCCAGGAGCTCTCCTGGGAGCCGCAGTATCACGAGCCGGTAGCCCAGTACGGCACCGACTACACGTTCGAGAAATCCCAGAAGAAGGACCCGCTGAAGCAGGTCCTGCGTTCCTACTTCCCGATGCAGGAGGAGAAGGACCACCGGGTCTACGGCGCCCAGGACGGGGCCATCCGGGGCAACATGTTCCGCCAGGTGCAGGAGCGCTGGCTGGAATGGCAGAAGCTGTTCCTGTCGATCATCCCGCTGCCGGAGATCTCGGCGGCGCGGGCGATGCCGCTGCTGTTCCGCACGGTGCCCAACCCGGAACTGCACAACGGACAGGCGATCCAGATGATCGACGAGGTGCGTCACTCGACGATCCAGCAGAACCTCAAGCGCCTGTACATGAACAACTACATCGACCCGGCGGGCTTCAACAACAGCCTGCGCAACTTCCAGAACGACTACTGCGGGACGATCGGCCGGCAGTTCGCCGAGGGGTTCATCACCGGTGACGCGATCACCGCGGCGAGCATCTACCTGACGATCGTGGCCGAGACGGCGTTCACCAACACGCTGTTCGTGGCCATGCCCGCCGAGGCCGC
>DATIXO010000131.1:0-2719 GCA_035518495.1 Streptosporangiaceae bacterium | reverse complement strand
GCCGCCGCGCACCAGCACGATCGAGTGCTCCTGCAGGTTGTGCCCGACGCCCGGGATGTACGCGGTGACCTCGATCTGGCTGGTGAGCCGGACCCGGGCGACCTTGCGGAGCGCCGAGTTCGGCTTCTTGGGCGTGGTCGTGTAGACGCGCGTGCAGACCCCGCGGCGCTGGGGGCTGCCCTTGAGCGCCGGGGTCGTGGTCTTGGCTACCTTGTCCTGGCGGCCCTTGCGGACCAGCTGCTGGATCGTGGGCACCGCGTCTCCGTCTTCTCCTGCGCGCCAGCTGGCGCGATCCTCCTGTGCGCCGGGGTGGCGCCTGTTCCGTCTTCAGGGCTCCAGGCGCGTTATTCACCGCACCTGACCTGCTTGTTTTCCCGCCCCTCCGACCCCCGTGGTCGGGCGTGTCGCCATCGCCACGGGCGCGCCGGCCCCCAGGGGGACCGGACATCAGAGAGGAGAAGTCCTGCACGCACGAGCCGTTCGCCGACCCCGGCCTTCCAGCGTGGGATCGCAGCCCTCGAGCGCGCACGTGCCCGCGTCACGGGCACGGAAACTAAGGGTACCGAACGTGTACCGCAGTGGTCAAAACGAATGGGAACTGGGGTTAATTCCCGGTGCGGGGGAAAATCTGGGGCTTCCCCCGCACCGGGGCGATCAGCGGTTATAGGTGCCGAAGTCGTATTCCTCCAGCGGAATCGACTCGGCGGAGGGCTGGCCGAACGCGTAGCCGGGGCCCTCCTCGTAGGAGGCCGCGGGATAGACCGCTGACCGGGCGTCCTCGGTCGGCTCCACCCGGAAGCTGCGGTAGCGGGGCATCCCGGTACCGGCCGGGATCAGCTTCCCGATGATGACGTTCTCCTTCAGCCCCAGCAGCGGGTCCGACTTGGCGTGGATCGCCGCGTCGGTCAGCACCCGGGTGGTCTCCTGGAACGAGGCCGCCGACAGCCACGACTCGGTGGCCAGCGACGCCTTGGTGATCCCCATGAGCACCGGCCGGCCAGCGGCGGGCGTGCCGCTCTCCTCGACCACGCCGCGGTTCATCTCCTCGAACCGCGGGCGCTCCACCAGCTCCCCGGGGAGCAGGTCGGTGTCGCCGGACTCCAGCACGTTCACCCGCTTGAGCATCTGCCGGATGATGATCTCGATGTGCTTGTCGTGGATGGACACGCCCTGCGACCGGTACACCTCCTGCACCTCGTGCACCAGGTGCAACTGCACCTCGCGGGAGCCGAGGATGCGGAGCACCTCGTGCGGGTTGACCGCGCCCTGGATGAGCTGCTGGCCGACCTGCACGTGGTCGCCGTCGGCCACCAGCAGCCGGGACCGCATCGGCACCTGGTAGGCGATCTCCTCGCCGCCGTCGTCCGGGACGACGACGATCTTGCGGGTCTTCTCGGTCTCCTCGACCTTGACCCGGCCCTCCATCTCGCTGATGGGCGCCATGCCCTTGGGGATCCGGGCCTCGAACAGCTCCTGGATCCGGGGCAGGCCGTGGGTGATGTCCTGGCCGGCCACGCCGCCGGTGTGGAACGTCCGCATGGTCAGCTGGGTGCCGGGCTCGCCGATCGACTGCGCCGCGACGATCCCGACCGCCTCGCCGACGTCGACCCGCTTGCCGGTGGCCAGCGACCGCCCGTAGCACTTCGCGCAGACGCCGACCTTGGCCTCACACACCAGCACGCTGAACGTCTTCACCGCGTCCACGCCCGCCGCGAGCAGCTGGTCGATCATCGCCTCGGTCGTGTCGGAGTCCGCCGTCGCCAGCACGGTGTCGCCGGCCTTGATGTCCTCGGCGACGGTGCGGCCGGTGCCGGTGTTCTCGATGTTCGGCAGCCGCCGCAGGTTCCCGTCGGCATCGCGCTCGGCGATCTTCATGGTGATCGACCGGTCGGTGCCGCAGTCCTCCTCGCGGACGATGACGTCCTGCGCGACGTCCACCAGCCGCCGGGTGAGGTACCCGGAGTCGGCGGTGCGCAGCGCGGTGTCGGCAAGGCCCTTGCGGGCGCCGTGGGTGGAGATGAAGTACTCCAGCACGGACAGCCCCTCGCGGAAGCTGGACTTGATGGGCCGCGGGATGGTCTCGCCCTTGGGGTTGGAGACCAGTCCCCGCATGCCGGCGATCTGCCGGACCTGCATCTGGTTGCCGCGGGCGCCCGAGTTGACCATCATCCACACGGAGTTGGTCTCCGGGAAGGCGGCCTCCATGTCCCTGGCCACGTCGGCCGTCGCGTGCGTCCAGATCTCGATGAGCTCCTGACGGCGCTCATCGTCGGTGATCAGTCCGCGCTCGTACTCCCGCTGCACCTTGTCGGCGCGCTTCTCGTAGGACTCCAGGATCTGCGCCTTGTTCGGCGGCGCGACCACATCCTCGATCGCGATCGTGACCCCGGCACGGGTTGCCCAGTGGAACCCGGCGTCCTTGAGGTTGTCGAGCGCGCCCGCCACCTCCACCTTGGGGTAGGTCTCCGCGAGCTCGTTGACGATCGCCGAGAGCTGCTTCTTGCCCACCTCGTAGTTCACGAACGCGAAGCTGTCCGGCAGCGCCTCGTTGAAGATGCACCGGCCCAGCGTGGTCTCGATCCGGAACGGGTCGCCATCGGCCCACCCGTCCGGGGCCTCGAAGTCACGCGGCGGGGTGATCCCCCGGAGCCTGACGGTGACCTTGGCCTGGAGGTCGAGCTCGCCGCGGTCGTAGGCCATGGTGGCCTCGGCGATCGAG
>DATIXO010000130.1:0-5193 GCA_035518495.1 Streptosporangiaceae bacterium | reverse complement strand
GGGCCGGGCCGTGCCGAGGTTCAGCGAGACGCTGCTGTCCGCCTATGAGGGCGGCCAGAAACGGCCAGGACCGGAATACCTCCACTACCTGTGCGCGGTCTACCGGGCCGACCCGCCCGACCTCGGTTACCCCGACCCCTGTTTCTGCGGGCGCGGGCACGGGGATGACCGTGCGGCCGGTGGCCCCGCGGTACCCGGCGTGCCGGAGCCGGCCGGGCCGGCCGGTGCCGCCGGCCAGCCGCCCGGCTACCCGACGGCCGGCCCGGGCCCGGAGAGCCGTCCCGGCCTGGTTCCGGCGGGCCAGCCGGGCCAGCCGGGGCCCTACCCGGCCGGTGCCGGCCAGGCCGAGTTTGTCAGCATCGCCGATTCCGGTCCCGAGGACGATGACGATGTGGTCCGGCGGATGCTGCTGCGGCTGATCGCCGATTCCACGGCCGCCGTTGACGGGCAGTTCTTCGGCGCGGTGGACCGCATCCGGCGGCGGATGGACGACGCGCTGGTGGGCGGGACAGTCTCAGCGATCATGCTGGACGAGTGGGAGGAGGCGACCGTCGGGTACGGCAAGCAGTACATGACGGTGCCGCCGTTACGGCTGCTGTGTGACGTCCTGCTGGACTTCGGTGACGTGCGGCGGATGTCGGAGCGGCGGCAGTCCCTGGAGTTCAGCGAGCGGCTGTGCCGGCTGGCCGGGCGGCTGGCGGGGCTGATCGGGATGATCATGATCAATGCCGGCGATCAGCGGCTCGCCAGGTCGTTCTTCCGCACCGCCCGGACCGCCGCGGACGAGACCGGCGACCGTCACCTGAGGGCCTGGGTGGCGGTGCGGGAAGCGCTGGTGCCCCTCTACTACGGTGACCCGGCGGAGGCCAGCGCGCTGGCCCGGGCCAGCGCCGGGCTGGCAGGCCGCAATCCCTGCGTGGCCGGCGTGATGGCGCCGGTCCTGGAGGCCCGGGCACTGGCCTGGGCGGCGGCCCGGCGTGAGGACGCCGGCAGCGGGCCGGCGCTGCACAAGGTGAGGACCCTGCTCGGGCCCGCGCACGAGGCGCTGACCCGGCTGCCCGCCACCGAGCGGGGTGACACCGCGTTCGGGTACACGCAGCGGCAGCTGCTGTTCCACGAGGGCGACACCCTGGTCATGCTCGGCGACCACCTGGGTGCGGAGACGGCGTTCACGGGATCACTGGATCTGTACCCGCCCGACGAGATCCTCGACCGGTCACTGATCAGCTTCGGCCTGGCCCGCTGCCGGCTGGAGGCCGATGAGCCGGAAGAGGCGCTGCGGCTGGGGCTGGACACGCTGCTCGCCGTGCCACGCGAGTACCGTTCCGAGATCATGATGCGCGCGGCCCGGTCGCTGGCGGACACCGTGGCCGTACGCCACGGCGAGCAGCGGGCGGTCCGCCAGTACCGTGAGGCGCTCCTGTCCGCCTGACAGCGGTGGGACACGGCCCGCCGCGCCGGGCTAGCCGCCGCCGGTGCCGGTGAGCCCGGTGTGGAAGCCGAGGAACGCCAGTGTGTCGGCGGACAGCCGCACGGACCTGCTGACGGCGCGCGCCCCGTGGCCCACCTGCGCTTCGCGGCGCAGCAGGATCGGCCGCGCGGGCAGCCGCGCCGAGGTGGCGTGCTGCAGGGCCGCGCACATCTTGCGGGCGTGCACCGGGTCCACCCTGCTGTCGCCCTCGAACACGGCGAACAGCACCGCGGGGTACCGGACGCCGTCGGCGACATGATGGTAGGGCGAGTAGGACAGCAGCCAGCCCAGCTCCACCGGGTCCGCAGCGGTGCCGAACTCGTCGTTCCATAGCTGGCCCAGCCCGAACATCTCGTAGCGGGCCATGTCCAGCAGCGGCGCGGAGCAGGCCACCGCCGCCCACGAGTCCGGCCACTGGGTCAGCGCGGCCCCGACCAGCAGGCCGCCGTTCGATCCACCGGAGATCGCGAGCTGCCCGGCGGTGGTCCAGCCGTCGCCGGTCAGCTTGGCGGCCGCCGCGTGGAAGTCGTCGAAGACGCGCTGCTTGTGCTCGCGCATCCCGGCCCGGTGCCACGCCTCACCCTCTTCGCCCCCGCCCCGCAGCCCGGCGATCGCGTAAACGCCGCCAGCCTCCACCCAGGCGAGCGCGGCGGGGGAGAAGGCCGGTGTGAGCACGCTGATGGAAAACCCGCCGTATCCGGTGAGGATCGCCGGCCGCGGCGCTGCCGGGCCCCGCTCCGCCAGCGGCCCGCCGGCCAGCGGTGTGGCCGCCTGCCGGCCGTCCGCCTGTGGGCCGTCCGCCGGCGGGCTGAGCACGACGATCCTGACCTCGGTGCCGTCCGCCGAGCGGCAGGTCAGCTGGCGGGTGTCGGCGGCCGGGATCCGGATCTGCGCCGCGCCGGGGGCATGCGCCCAGATCCCGGCCTCGCCGGTGCGGGCGTCATAGCGGTAGATGGTGACCGGTGTGCGGTGATCGGTGTAGGCGAACCACGCTTCGTGGCCTCCTTCCGGCCGCTCGGTGAGCTGGCTGACGGCGCCCAGGCGGCCGCCCCCGGCGGCGCCCGGGCCGGGCACCGCGACGCTGCCGCGGCGCTCGCCGGTGGCCAGGTCGTGCACGGTGATCTCGCTGACGGCGTGCCGGGCCCAGGTGGCCAGCAGCAGCGGTGGCCGGGCCTGCCCGCCATCCAGGATGGCGAAGTCCTGCAGCACGGCTTCCGGATCCTCCCCGATCAGGTCCTGCCAGCCGTCCCGGCCCGGATCGGAGGGGTCGGCCACGGCCAGCCGCCCCCGGGGCGCGCCATCGTCGGTGAACACATACATCCGGCCGTCCCGGCCGACGTGGATGCCGGTCCGCGCATCCACACCCGCCTGGACCACGCGCAGCGCGGGCGCGGCCAGCGGCGAGGCGGCCAGGTCGGCGAGCCAGACATCGGTGCGCGGCGACGTGCCCTGGGAGGCGGTGACCGCCAGCCAGCGGCCGTCCCAGCTGACCGCCACGTGATAGAAGTCGGTCTTGTCCCGTTCTTCCCCGAAGATGAGCGTGTCCACGCCGGCCGGAGTGCCGACCGTGTGCAGGTAGATGCGGCGGTGGTACTGGGATTCGCCCGCCGGGACGGCGCCAGCGGCCAGCCTGCGCACGTAGTAGTACGACTTCCCGCCGGGCAGCCACGCCACCGGTGTGTAGCGGCAGCGGTCAATGGGCCCATCGGCATGTTCGCCGGTGGCCACGTCCATGACCTGCAGGACCGACTCCTCGTCGCCGCCGTGGGAGAGCTGGTAGGCCAGCAGCCTGCCCTCGTTGTCGGGCGCCCACGCGTCGAGGGTGGTCGCCCCGGTAGCGTCGATCGCCATCGGGTCGATGAGCGTCCGGTCCGGCTCACCGGGTGCCGACGTGATCAGCGCGGCGTGTTCCTGGCCCGGCTCACGCCGCAGGAAGAACCGGCGCTCGCCGCGCCACACCGGGCTGCTCACCATGCCGGTGGCGGTCAGTTCCGCGATGCGCGCGGCCAGCGCGGCGCGCGCGGGCAGGGCCGCCAGGTGCCCGGCAGCCATCGCGTCCTGCGCCGCCAGCCAGGCGAGGCTCTCGTCCGACCCGGGGTCCTCCAGCCACCGGTAGGGGTCGGCCACCCGATGGCCCGCCACCTGCTCCACCAGGTCCGCGCGCCGGGCCGGGGGATAGGCGGGTCCGCTCATGGGATCGGCTCGTGGGTAAGGGCAGGTCCGGTCATGGACCGCACTCTACGTGCCGGTTCCGCGCTGGCGCCGCGCGCCGCCCGCCGTGGCACAACCCCGGTTGCTAGGTACCCGGGGCAGGAGCCCATTAGGCTGTGCTTGGCGTCTACCACAGCAGGCGGGAGGCGGGCGTGCAACGGGTGCTGCTGCTCAACGTGACGTATGAGCCGCTGACCACGGTCGGCCTGCGCCGCGCGGTGTGCCTGGTGCTCGGCGACAAGGCCGAAGTGGTCCACGACGACGCCGGCGGGAAGATGCTGCGGTCCACCTCCGTGGTGCTCGCCATGCCTTCGGTGATCCGGCTGCGCCGCTATGTGCGGGTGCCGTACCGCAGCCGTGTCCCGCTGACCAGGGGCGCGCTCATGCGCCGGGACAACTACCTGTGTGCCTACTGCGGCCGCAAGGCGGAGACCATCGACCACGTGGTGCCCCGCAGCCGCGGCGGCACCCACACCTGGGAGAACTGCGTCGCCTCGTGCATGCGGTGCAACCACAGCAAGGCCGACCGGCTGGTCGAGGAGCTGGGCTGGACGCTGCGCTGCGACCCGGCGGTGCCGAGGGGCGTGCACTGGCGGCTGATCGGCGCCGCGCACGACGGCGACCCGCAATGGGCCGTCTATCTGACCGAGTCGAGCGCCGCCTAGCCGAGGCGGCGCCCCGGCGTTAGCCCACGTTGTACCCGGGCGGCCTGGCTGCGCTGCCGCCGCGCGGCGGCCCTCCTGTGCGCTTCTCCTCCGCCTGGCGAGGCACCCCGCCCGGCGGCCGCTGGTGGTTACTCGGGCGGGCCCTCGGCGGCGGCTTCCCATTTCTGCTCGATCCGGCCGAAGTGCCAGATGGACAGGGCCACGGCCCAGGTCAGGACGAAGACACCGACGATGACGAACCCGGCCTTGTTGAGGTCGAAGTTCCCCATGAATGACCAGAACCCGCCGGACAGGTCGAATTCCTGGCCGAGCAGGCCGAGCAGTTCGATGGTGCCGATGAAGAACGCGACGAACACCGACAGGCCGGTGATGGTCAGGTTGTAGTAGACCTTGCGGACCGGCTTGGCGAACGCCCAGTCGTAGGCGAAGTTCATGAAGCAGCCATCGGCGGTGTCGAACAGGCACATCCCGGCCGCGAACAGGATCGGCAGCGACAAGATCGCGTAGAACGGCAGCCCGGAGACCACCGCGGTGCCCGCCAGCACCAGCAGCGCGACCTCGGTGGCGGTATCGAAGCCCAGCCCGAACAGCACCCCGACCGGGTACATCTTCCACGGCGTGTCGATCCGCTTGGCGTAGCCGCCGAACACCCGGTTCATCAGCCCGCGGCTGTCCAGCTGGCGTTCGAGTTCCTCGTCGCTGTAGCGGCCGGTGCGCATCTCGCGGAACACCCGGATGATGCCGATCAGCACGACCAGGTTCAGCAGCGCGATCAGGTACAGGAAGGTGCCTGAGACCGTGGTGCCGATGATGCCGGTGAGGTTGTGCAGCCCCGAGGAATCGTTC
>DATIXO010000129.1:0-27734 GCA_035518495.1 Streptosporangiaceae bacterium | reverse complement strand
GCGCCAGCGTGCCGCTGCCTGCCCGGGCAGGCCAGGGCCGGCCTCCGCAGCCTCCGCGGGCGGGCTCGCCGGGTCGGCCGCTGGGGCCTGCTGCGCCTGGCTGTCTACTGCTGCGGGCTTCACCTGGCTCATGCGCGTCACAGGTTGGCCCGGCCGCCGCTGGACAGGCAGAGGGCGAGCAGCACCGTGACGATAGTCAGCCACCGGGTCATCCGGTTGCGCGGGACCTGGGTCAGCGCGGCCCAGGCGACCGCGGTGTACCAGGCGAACACCCACGGGGCGACGAGGATCCAGGCGTAGGTCAGGGCGAATGGCGCCACGACCTCCCGCGGCTGATCTGACGAGATCCGCTGGTAGATCAGCCATGCGACCACGATCAGGGCGATCGGCCACAGCAGGCTGATGACCGTTGACATGGTGGCCTGGCTGGCGCCGAGCGCCTCCCCGGACAGCTCGAAGACCCGCCACGGCGACGGCAGCGTCACCAGCTGCAGCCCGCCGAAGAGCGGTTTCAGCGCGCCGAGCCCGTAGGCGCTGTAGCCGATGCCGAGCGTCACCAGCGCCACCGCCGTGATCCGGGCGGTCCGCATCCATTCGCGGCGCCGCAGCATCGGCCACGCGAGCCCGATCCCGATCAGCACCGCATAGATCTTGATCCCGCAGGCGAGGCCGATCAGCACACCGACCGCGACGTCGCCGAGCATGTCTGGGACGCGGCGCGCCACCTGGATCGCGCAGATCGCCGCCGCCGCCACGAACGTGTCGAGATGCCCGCCGCTCACCAGCTGCTGGATGAGGACCGGGTTCGCCGTCCAGAACAGTGTCGCCCGCACCGGATCGTCAGAGGTCTTCAGGAGCAGGTACCCGACGCCGATGAACACGGCGCCGTTGAGGATCATCAGGACCCAGATGGTGGTGGTGACATGCGGGCCGCCGACCGCCGCCCCGAACGACTGGATCACGGTGGCGAAGGGGCCGTAGACGGACGACTGCTTCTTCCACATCGTCCCGACGGCCTCGGTGTAGGCCGAGTGATAGCCGAGCCAGGCGACCGGGTTTGTCCGGTATGGATTCCCGCCCTGCGCCGCGATCCGGCCGTACGCGGCGTAGCTCGCGGTGTCCGATGAGCCGACCGGGGTGAGGCAGACCAGGACCGCGACCACGGCCGAGCTGATCAGCAGCAGGTGACGCGGGTTGGGGCGCCAGCCCTGGCTGTGCGCCCACAGCATCCCGGCGAGCCCGAGGCAGGCGAGGATGTCTGAGGTGTAGAGGATCAGGCTCGCGATGACGTGCTGGTGGTTCAGCGACGGCAGCAGGTAGGACAGCGGCAGCTTGACCGGCACCGTCTCGGCGTTCGGCGCCGTCGCCCCGAGGACCATTCCCAGCAGCAGCCCGGCCGCGGACACGCTGACGGCGATCTTGGGATCGGAGAGCCTGCTCCAGGCGAGCTTGCGGATCAGCGTGCTCATGAGCCGCTCGACCGGGCCGGTGGGGGCGGCCAGGCCGTGCTCTTCGGCCGGAGCATGCGTGCCGGAACGATCGGCCGGACTGGCCGATCCACGCTGGTCGGCCGAGTGGACGGACACCTGTGTCACCTAGGCCATACCTCCACTGGCGGTCCCGCGCGGCCGTTGCCGGCGCATGTGTCGCAGCGCCGCCCGGGTCCTGGGCTCCCGGATGCCCCTCTTGCTTGTCGCGCTGGCCCCGTTCACACGTCTTCGCCCAGCTTAAGGTGGCGCGCGGAGGCTCCACGCCACGTTTGGCAGGAAATGCCCGGACGTTCCTCCCCCGTCCACCGCAGTCTAGCCCGCACACCGCGCTGTGACCTGGTGACGATCCCGGCCGGGCACCATGTGCATGCGGAACGGCCGGCGGAGTTCGCCAGCGCCGTGCTCGACTGGCTGCTTACTCCGGCGTGATGTCCGACTCCTCCGGGGTGGAGTCAGATGCCCGCTCGCCGGGGAGCTTGATGAGCGCGACCGGGCAGGCCGCGCCCGCGGCACAGCGCTGGCTGACCGAGCCGAGCAGCAGCCCGGCCCAGGGCGACCGTCCGCGGGTGCCGACGACGAGCAGGTCGGCGTCCTCGGAGGCTTTGATCAGCGACGCGGCGGGGTCACCTTCCGCGACCAGCGTAACCAGCGGAACCGGCGGCGTGGGCGCGACCTTGCTGACGGCCTCGACGATGAACTCCTTGCCCGCCTGCTCCAGTTCGTCCCGGTCGAAGGCACCGGGGAAGGACAGGAAGGGCACCTCCCAGGCGAACACGGCAGTCAGTTCGGCGGGCTGATGTGCCTCGGCCTCGGCCAGTGACCACTTGAGCGCGGCCTCGCCGTGCTCGGAACCGTCGACGCCGACCACGATGCGGTACGTCATCGGGATTCGCGGCGCGCCACCCATCGGTCGCCCGGGACGCGGCGCCGCTTCACCTCCTCAGCAGTGTCGGGGTTGCCGGACCTTTTGCCCGGACGGAGTCAGGCGGGCTCGGGCTGCGCCCGGAGTTTTCCGGGCTGGGCTTCGTGAGCGTGATCTTCCAGCTCTTCCAGGCTCCTACCCCGCGTCTCGGGCAGCGTCAGGATGGTCAGCAGCAGCCCGGCGGCCGCCACGACCCCAGCGATGACCATCGCGCCCCGCAGGCCTATGGAGGAGGCGAGGATAGTGGGGAACAGGAAGGCGCCGATGAACGCGCCCAGCTTCCCGGCCCCGGCGGATATGCCGTGGCCGGTGGTCCGGACGTCGGTCGGGAACAGCTCTGCCGGGTAGATGAACGTCGTCATGTTCGGCCCGAACTCGGTGAAGAAGTAGCTGATGCCATACAGCAGCAGGAACGGCGCGAGGGTTGTCGTCACCGAGGGAATGAGCCCGATGAGCAGGAACATCAGCGCCATCATGGCGAAGCCCAGTATCTGGATGGTCCTGCGCCCGACGCGGTCTATCAGCAGGATCGCCACGATGTACCCGGGCACTGCGAACACCAGCACGATGGCCAGCTGGGTCAGGATGGTCCGCAGCTCGCTGGCGTTCGGGTTCGCCAGCGCGAGGATCTCCGGCTGGGAGATGGAGTTGCCGTAGTAGCAGAAGTCCAGCAGCATCCAGCCGAACGCGGTGCCGATCAGCCAGATCAGCATGCGCCTGTTCTGAATCAGCGTGAGGAAGCCCTCGGCCACGCTCTGCGGGTGCTTCGCGGTGGACTCGCCCGTAGGCTTCGCCCCAGCCCCGGTCCCCGTGGCGTCCGCTATGGCAGCTTGGGCTTCCTCGTGGGCGCCGCCCGCCATGGCGAACCGTGGCGTCTCGTGGATCTGGCGGCGCAGGTAGTACACCGCCAGGCCGGGTATCGCGCCGAGGCCGAGCAGGAGCCGCCAGGTGAGGTTCTCCGACACGCCGGAGGCCAGCAGGATCGAGGCGACCAGGGGGCCGACGACTAGGCCGGCACCCTGCATGGCGAACACGAGCCCGACCATCTTGCCGCGGGACTTCTTCCCGGAGTACTCGCTCATGATCGTCGCTGAGACGGGGTAGTCGCCGCCGATGCCGACCCCGAGGATGATCCGGCTCACCAGCAGGAAGGTGTAGTTCGGCGAGAACGCCGACGCGATCGCGCCGAACGCCAGGATCAGCACCTCATAGCCGTAGATGCGTTTACGTCCGAGCATGTCGGCGACCCGGCCGAAGATGATCGCGCCCAAGGCCGAGGCCAGCAAGGTGGCGGAGTTCAGCCACGACACCTGACCCGTTGACAGACTCCACTGTGTTTTCAGCAGCGACACCACGATGCCGATAACGAACAGGTCATAGGCGTCGGTGAAGAAGCCCATGCCCGCCACGAACATGGTCTTGACCTGGAACTTGCTGATCTTGGAGTCGTCCAGCGCCTGGAACACGCTCGTGTTGGCGGGGGTCGCGGCAGCATCGCTCATGGCTGGGAGCGTAGGCAGGCGATCCGGCGTCCGGGTGACGGCGAGGTGAAGCAGAAGCTAACTCCGCGCCAAACGCTTGAAGCGCGCGGGTGAACGCCGGCAGCTGCCCCCGGCCGTCACGCAGCCGGCCGCGCGCTCAGGCCCGCTCCGCGCGGCTGGCCTGCCGGCACCCGTCAAACGGCAATGCGGCTGAACGGCTGCGCCAGCACGGTCAAGTAACCAGGACGAAGTGAATTCCCACTGAATAGCGGTAACCCACCGGGTGTCGTTTTTTGGACACTGTGCCAGCGAACGGATACCCTCCGCCAGCAAATAAACAGCGCACTTTTCCTTATCTGGCCCCGGATCCAGTCAAGGAACTCCCCGCCCATCCTCGACAGCCCGCCCGGCGGCCGCACCGTGGCCCCCGCGACGGTGCAGATTTATGTTGCGCGCCAGTGTTGCTGCTCAGGCCGGGACTTGCCGCTCCCTGCCCCCCTCGGGCCGTCCGCAGCATGCGAGAGGACCCGGGATTGAGCCAGCAGTAAATCTGAGCTCGTGAAATCTAAGCTCATGAAATTAGTCAGGGAACTCCCCGCTCCATCCTCGACAGTCTCCCCGTGCGACCGCATCGCGACCGCAGCGGCACAAAACTATCAGTCCCGCTCTGCGGCACTATCAGTCCCGCTCTGCGGCTCCGGGGGCGGGGGTACCGAGCCGTCCGGCTGCCCGGCCGGGAGCATGCTGCGGTAGACCGCGATGAGCGCGGCTTTCTGGTCCTCGGACAGACGCATGTCGGCGCGGATCGCCTGCTCGGTCGGCAGGTTCGCGGGTCCCGCCCCATCGGTGTCCGGGCCGGCCGGGTTGATCAGGCCCGCCTCGGTCAGCATCGTCTCGGCGGACAGGTTCAGGGCGTCGGAGATCAGCCGCAGGACGCGGACGGAAGGCTGGTGCAGCCCGCGTTCCAGCTGGCTGAGGTAGGGGTTGGACAGGCTCGTCAGCTCAGCGAGCTGCCGGAGCGACAGGTTGGCCATCTTTCGCTGGGCGCGGATGAAGGAGCCGAGCGCCTCCTTCTGCGTCTCCCACGGATCGCTCATGGCAGTTCCTCGTTCAGCGTGTGCGCTTCCTCGTTCAGCGGGAGCGCTCAGCTCGATTCAGCCTGTGCACCCCGGCGCGCTCAGCATAGTGAGCGCTCAGCATCGTGAGCTCCCGCCCAGGTGAGCGCTCATGCGTGAGCGGCGGGCCCAGGCATCCTGGACCCGCCGCCCACGTGATCTCACTTGGCCGCGGTGGTCTTCGCGGCGTGGCCGTTGGCCTTGCCCTGCGTCAGCGGGGCGGTCGCGTGGAGCACGTCCTCCGCGAACTTCCGCTGGCCGGCCAGCAGCTGCTCGGCGAAGTCGTAGGCGCTCATCACCACGTCCTCCGGCTTCGGGAGCCTGTCCGCGAGCGGGACGCTCACGGCCGGCAGCTTCGGCATGATCGACTGGACGGTGTCGGCCCAGGCCTTGAGCGCGTCGACGACGGCCTCCTGGCTCTTGCGGACAGTCTTCAGGATCTCGTCCTGCAGCTCCTGCCCGGGGATGCGGGTCTCGTTCATCGGGTCCTCCTGGATGTCTTCTCGATGTGCTAACTATATCTAGCAAACGAGAGATATGTCAAGCGGGCAGGTGGTGGTGGCGGCACCCGGTCATCGCGTCCACCACCACGCCGTCCTGCGTCCGCTGCCCGCGGCGCATGGCCGGCAGCCGGTACTGTGGCGGGCCAGGGGATGCGCGGACCTGCCGTGGTGCACTAAATTTGACGCGGGCGACTGCCCTGGCACGCGACTTCGATCAGGCCTGTGCCAGGACCGGCTGCCAGGCATGCGGCAGTAGCATCCGCGTTCGGCGGCTCGGCGGTCCTGGACGTATCCGGCCAACTATGCTGGCCCAACCCAACCTGTTGAGCAGGACTGATGTTCACGAAAATCACGAGCAGGGTCAGATAGTGACTCACGATGCCAGGCCGGCCGCGGTGCCGCCGGGCACGGTGCCCGGCGGCACGCAGGTGCTGCTCATCGAGGATGACGACGCCGACGCCTTGCTCGTGGAGGAACTCCTGCTCGACGCGGCGGCCGCGGTCACCCTGCGCCGGGCGCGGTCCATGGCCGAGGCGAAGCCGCTGCTGGCCGACGCCACGTGCGTCCTGCTCGACCTGGGCCTGCCCGACACCCAGGAGCTGGCGGAGCTGCAGGGCGTGCGCTGGCTGACCGAGCACATGCCCCGGCTGGCCGTTGTCGTGCTGACGGGGGTCGCCGACGAGCATCTCGGCGCGCAGGCTGTGCGGGCGGGAGCCCAGGACTACCTGGTCAAAGGGCAGGTCGACGGGCCGCTGCTGAACCGGGTCATCCGGTACGCGGTGGAGCGCCGGCACTCGGAGGACGTCCAGCGCCAGCTGCGTGAGGCTCAGATCTACGCGCGGGAGAATTCCCGGCTGGAACGCGGCCTGCTGCCGTCTCCGCTGCTGTCGGATCCGCGGCTGACGGTGGCGACGCAGTACCGGCCCGGCGGGGGGCAGATGCTGCTCGGAGGGGACTTCTTCGACCTCGTCGAGGGGGCTGACGGCTGGGTTCACGCGGTGGTCGGGGATGTCTGCGGCCGCGGTCCCGAGGAAGCCGCGCTCGGGGTCTGCCTGCGGGTGGCCTGGCGCACCATGGTGCTGGCCGGGCGGCCGATGGCCGACGTCCTGTCGGCGGTGCAGCAGGTGCTCGAGCACGAGCGCCATGAGGAGCGGATGTTCGCCACGCTGTGCATGATGTCGATCGCGCCCGACCGTTCCCATGGGCGGCTGCACCTGGCCGGTCACCCGCAGCCGCTGCTGATCGGCCCGGGCGGGGTGCGAGAGCTCGCGGCGCCCGTGTGCCCGCCCCCCGGCATCGCGCACGCACGGGACTGGCCGGTCGGCGAGGTGGAGCTCGGGGATGGCTGGTCCCTGCTCATGTACACCGACGGTCTGGTCGAGGGCCGGATCGGGGAGGGTCCTGAGCGGCTCGGAAGTGAGGGGCTCACCGGCATCATCCAGGCGTTCCTGGGAAGCAGACGCGATATGGGACCGCAGGAGCGCAGGCAGCGCGATGAGCACCTCCTCGGATGGCTCGTGGGCCACGTGCGTGAGCTCAACGGGGGCGATCTGGACGACGACCTGGCCGTGCTGGCCGTGGGATTCTCATCGCCGGCCGGGCGATGAACGGCGGGCCGGACACCGCACCGGCGGTGCCGGACGCCGGCCCGGGACAGGCCAGCACACAGGAGGCCACCACGGGACAGGCCACCACGGGACAGGCCAGCACCGGACAGGCCAGCACCGGACAGGCCAGCACCGGGCCCGGCACCGGCCGCGTGCTGGCTGGCGCCGGGCCAGATGCCGGGCCCGAACCGGCTGCAGCCGGGCCCGAAGGCACCCACGATGCGGCCGCGACCGCGCGTGCGCGTGCCATGGCGGCCAGGCTGGCCGCGGGCTGGCCGCTGCGGCGGACCTTCGGGGCCGGGCTGGTGATCGTCACGCTGTTCGCGCTGGCCTCGATCGTGCTCGGCGGCGCCGCACTCGCCAACCTGGCCAGCGCCCGCGACCGGGTGGTGAGCAAGATCGACCCCGCGGCGTTCCGCACCTCGCAGCTGGGGATCGCCTACCTCAACCAGGAGACGGGGGTTCGCGGCTACGCGCTCAGCGCGCAGCCCGCCTTCCTCACCCCCTACACCGGCGGCCTCGCCCAGGAGCGGCGGGAGGTCAGCGCCCTGCACCGCCTGCTCACCGGCATGCCGGCCGCCTCGGCCGATCTCGCCCAGGTGACCGCCCGGGCTGGGGTCTGGCGGGCCACTTACGCCGAGCCGACCATCCGGCAGGTGCGCGCCACCGGCAAGCCGCTCACCGGGGGCCCCGACCAGGGGAAGGCCGACTTCGACCGGCTGCGTGCCGCGCTGGCCAGCATGCAGGCCGACCTGACCGTCGAGCGCGGGCAGGCCGTCTCCGGCCTGAACCGGTCCGCGGCCGCGCTCGACGCGATCTTCCTCGGCATCGGGATCGCGCTGATCGTCATCCTGGTCGTCCTCGCGTTCAGCCTCGAGGTATCGGTGATCCGGCCGCTGTCCCGGCTTGCCTCCGACGCCCGCCAGGTGGCCGACGGCGACTTCGCGCATCACGTCGACCCCGGTGGCCCGCAGGAGGTGCGCACCACCGGCATGGATGTGAACCGCATGCGCGAGCGCATCCTGGCGGAGCTGTCAGCCGCCCGTGCCGCGCACACCAGCCTGGAGGCAGTGCACGCGGACCTGGAGGCGGCGCACGCGAACCTGGAGGCGCGGACCGAGGACCTGCAGCGGTCGAACGCGGAACTCGAGCAGTTCGCGTACGTGGCCTCCCACGACCTGCAGGAGCCGCTGCGGAAGGTGGCCAGCTTCTGCCAGTTGCTGCAGCGGCGCTACGCGGGCCGGCTGGACGACAAGGCCGACCAGTACATCGAGCACGCGGTCGATGGCGCCAAGCGCATGCAGCAGCTGATCAACGACCTGCTGGCGTTCAGCCGGGTGGGCCGGACGGGGGGACGGCGGGAGCAGGTCTCCTGCGCCGTCCTGCTCGCCCAGGCCTGGGCGAACCTCGGCCCGGCGGTCAGGGCCGCCCGCGGGACGATCGAGGTCGGCGACCTGCCGGTGGTGCTGGGGGAGGCCTCGCTGCTCACCGCGGTGTTCCAGAACCTGCTCAGCAACGCGCTGAAGTTCGTCGGCGAGCAGGCGCCCCGCATCTCGGTGTCGGCGCGCCGGGACGGCGGCCAGTGGCTGTTCTCCTTCACCGATAACGGCATCGGGATCCCGGCCGAATACGCCGACCGGATCTTCGTGATCTTCCAGCGGCTGCACGACAAGTCGGCATATCCGGGAACGGGCATCGGCCTGGCCATGTGCCGGAAGATCATCGAATACCACGGCGGCCGCATCTGGCTGGATACGGCGGTCACGTCCGGCGCCCGCTTCTGCTTCACCCTGCCCATGCGACCCGAGGACTCCGATGCCGATGACTGAGCGCGGCGAATGCGAGCTGGTGGACGTGCTGCTGGTCGAGGACGATCCGGGCGACGTGCTGATGACCAGGGAAGCGTTCGGGCATTACAAGATACGCAACGTGCTGCACGTGGTGACCGACGGGGAGCAGGCGCTGCAGTTCCTGCGGCGCGCCGGCGAATACGCCGACGCGCCCCGCCCGGGCCTGATCCTGCTCGATCTCAACCTGCCGCGCCGGGACGGCCTGGAGGTGCTCGCCGAGCTCAAGGCCGATCCGGTGCTCAAGGTCATCCCGGTGGTGATCCTGACCACGTCGCAGGCCCAGGAGGACGTGCTGCGGAGCTATTCCCTGCACGCCAACGCCTATGTCAGCAAGCCGGTGGACTTCGAGCGCTTCATGGACGTCATCCGGCAGATCGACAACTTCTTCGTCACCGTGGTGAAGCTGGCCCGCTGACCGGCCCGCCGCGTCCGGCCCCCCGGCGGGCGGATCATCCGTCCCGGCCGAGCGAGTCGCGGCTGCGGCGCAGGAACTCGCGCTCGGCGGCGTTGCGGGCGCGGGCGATCGCCGCCTCGTACGCCAGCGCCGCCTCCCCGTCGCGGCCCAGCCGCCGGAGCAGGTCGGCGCGGATGGCGTGGAACAGGTGGTACTCAGCCAGGCCGAGGCCGTCCACCAGGGCGAGCGCCGCATCCGGCCCCTCGACCTCGGCGACCGCGACCGCGCGGTTCAGCGCCACGACCGGGCCCGGGGCGAGCGCGACGAGCTGGTCGTACAGCTGCAGGATCTGCCGCCAGTCCGTCGCGGCCGCGGCCCGCGCGTCGCTGTGCACGGCGCTGATCGCCGCCTGGATCTGGTAGGGGCCCGGATGGCCCCGCCGCAGGCATTGCCGGACGATGGCCTGGCCCTCGGCGATGAGGCCGCGGTCCCAGCGGCCGCGGTCCTGCTCGGCCAGCAGCACGAGGCCCCCGCTGGGGGTGGTGCGGGCGCCCCGGCGCGACTCGGTGAGCAGCATGAGCGCGAGAAGGCCCATGACCTCGGCCTCGTCGGGCATGAGCCCGGCCAGCAGCCGCCCGAGCCTGATGGCTTCGGCGCACAGGTCCTCGCGGATGAGCGCCTCGCCCGAGCTAGCCGTGTAGCCCTCGTTGAAGATGAGGTAGACCACGGCCAGCACGGCCCGCAGCCGGCCCGGCAGATCGGCCTCGGCCGGCACCCGGTAAGGGATCTTCGCGTCGCGGATCTTGGCCTTGGCCCGGACGATCCGCTGCGCCATCGCCGGCTCGGGCACCAGGAAGGCGTGGGCGATCTCGGCGGTGGTGAGCCCGCCCAGCAGCCGCAGCGTCAGTGCCACCTGCGCGCTGACGGCCAGCGCCGGATGGCAGCAGGTGAAGATCAGCCGCAGCCGGTCGTCGCGCACAGCACTCTCCTCCGGCGGGTCATCGCGGGCGTGCAGCAGGGCGGCCTGCGCGTGCCGGTCGTCGCGGGACGCCTCCCGGCGCAGGCGGTCCACCGCCCGGTTCCGGGCGGTGGTGATGATCCAGCCGGCCGGGGCCGGGGGCAGCCCGGAGGCCGGCCACCGCTGCACCGCCACGGCGAACGCGTCCTGGACCGCCTCCTCGGCGATGTCGATGTCACCGAAGTGGCGGGCCAGGACGGCCACCGCGCGGCCGTACTCCTCGCGGAACACCTGCGCGATCTGCGGGGCGCCGACGGCAGGCACGCCGGATGTCAGTCCCCGGCCTCGTCCACGAACGGCCGCACCTCGATCGGCAGCGGGAGCACCCGGGCGAGCCTGCGGCCCCATTCCAGCGCGGCGTCGAGATCGGCTGCCCTGATGATGGTGAACCCGCCGAGATACTCCTTGCCCTCGGCGAACGGGCCGTCGGTCATGAGCATCTCGCCCCCGTCGGACCGCAGCACGGTGGCGGTGTCCGGGGCGTTCAGGCCGCCGGAGAAGACCCACGCGCCAGCGGCCTGCATCTGTTCGCGCACGGCGCCGACATCCCGCATGATCTTCTCCAGCACCTCCGGCGAGGGGGGAGTTCCCTCCGGCTGGTACACGCTCAGCAGGTACTGCTTCATCTGTTCCTCCTTGACGTTACCGGTGCCAGGGGTTCCCGGGTTCGGGTGGCGCTGGCGGGCGGCAACTGGTGAGTTCCCTTCACCCCCTACACGAACGGGTGCGGGCCGGATCGACATGCCGGGCGGCAAGGGAGTGGGCGTGCATTCCGGGGCAAAGCAGGGGCAATACCGCGGCAATGCCGGGACGCCTGCCGGCCCTTGGCTACCATGGGCACAGGCAAATCACCCGTACCAGGCTCCCCGGGAGGGCGGATATGACCAAGAAGACTCATGTCCACCTGATCGATGATCTGGATGCCTCCGAGGCAAGCGAGACGCTGCGGTTCGAGGTCGACGGCAGGCCCTATGAGATCGACCTGAGCAGCCACAACGCGCAGAGATTCCGGGCCGAGATCGCCCCCTACATCGAGCATGCCCGCCGGGTGATCACCCCCCGGCGGCGCGGCCGGGCCGGGACCGGCGTGGGCCCGCCGCGCGGCAGGGCCCGGGCGGCAGCGCGCGGCGATGCCCGGCCAGCCAGCGACCTGGCCGCGGACGAGAGTGGCGGGACGGCCGCGGACGAGGGTGGCGGGACGGCCGCGGACGAGAGTGGCTGGATGGCCGTCCCCGGCCATGACGCTGGCCTGCCGCATCGCCCGGATCCCGGCACCGCTGCACTCGATGGGCGCCCAGTGGGCCCGGATTTCGGTGATGAGGAACACCCCCCGTCCTGAACAGTGCCGTTTCCCGCACGTCAGGCCCGGTGGGGTGGAAAAGCCGGTAGAATCGGCACTTCTTGCACCGTCCCGTAACCCAACACTTGCCCCATCAGACGGCCAGGTACTGGCCGCTACCCCTACGGGCAGGTAACACCAGGGGCATCGCCCGGTACACTATCCGCCTACGGGACGTCGTGGCTTGAGCCGGTGCCTGTCCGGGCCGGCTCCCGCCCACGGGGCGGCGGCCACGGGCGTCCCTCTTGTTGGGCAGAACACGATGGGAGTCGGAATGCGCGTTCTGGTTCTCGGCGGCGATGGTTTTTGTGGCTGGCCGACCACGCTCTATTTGTCGGACCGCGGTCACGAGATCACCATCATCGATAACCTGAGCCGCCGGAAGATCGACGTCGAGCTTGAGGTGGACTCGCTGACGCCGATCCGCCCGATCGGTGAGCGGATCCGGGTGTGGCACGAGAAATCAGGGCGTGAGGTCGGCTTCATCAACCTGGATCTGGCCACCGAGTACGACCGGCTGGTGGCGGTGCTGGAAGACCTGCGGCCGGACGCGATCGTGCATTTCGCCGAGCAGCGCGCGGCACCGTACTCGATGCGGTCCACGCAGACCAAGCGCTACACGGTCGACAACAACGTCCGGGCGACCCACAACCTGCTGACGGCGCTGGTCGCCACCGGCATCGACGCCTCGCTGGTGCACCTGGGCACGATGGGCGTGTACGGCTATGGCTGGTCGGGCAGCGCCCCGATCCCGGAGGGGTACCTGACGGTGAAGGTGCCCACGCCCGACGGTGAGCTGGAGCGGGAGATCCTGCACCCGGCCAACCCGGGCTCGGTGTACCACCTGACCAAGACGCTGGACCAGCTGCTGTTCTCGTTCTACGCCAAGAACGACGGGCTGGCCATCACCGACCTGCACCAGGGCATCGTGTGGGGCACCCAGACCGACCAGACCAGCAAGGATGAGCGGCTGATCAACCGCTTCGACTACGACGGTGACTACGGCACCGTGCTGAACCGGTTCCTCATGCAGGCCGCGATCGGGCACCCGCTGACCGTGCACGGCACCGGCGGCCAGACCCGTGCGTTCATCCACATCCGTGACACGGTCCGGTGCATCGAGATCGCGATCACCAACCCGCCGGAGGACCCGTCACGGCCGCGGGTGCTCAACCAGATGACCGAGACGCACCGGCTCGTCGACCTCGCCAAGATGATCGCCGACGCGATGGGGGCGGAGATCGCCTACCTGCCGAACCCGCGGCGCGAGGCCGAGGAGAATGACCTGATCGTGCGCAACGACCAGTTCCTGGCCCTGGGCCTGAACCCGACCACCCTGTCGGAAGGTCTGCTGGAAGAGGGCAAGGAGGTCGCCGCCCGTTACCGGCACCGCGCCGACCCCACCAAGATCATCGCCCGGTCGGTGTGGCAGGCCGGCATGGAGACGTCGGCCGACCTGATGACCGAGGTGCCCGGGGACTGACCCCTCACCCCGCGCCCGTGCAGAGCCCGCCGGCTCTGCACGGGTCAGCGGGCCGGGACCTTGTCTTCCGTCTCGGTGCTGCGCCGGATCGTCGCGATCGCGTGTTCGACCAGCGCGATCAGCACGTCCCTGCCCGACGATGGCTGGCGGGCGTCGCACAGGACGACCGGCACGTCCGGGTCGAGGTCGATCGCTGACCGGACGGCCCGCGGATCGTAGCGGCGTGCCCCGTCGAAGCAGTTCACCGCCACCACGAACGGGACATGGTGCTTCTCGAAGTAGTCGACGGACGGGAAGCAGTCAGCCAGCCGCCGGGTGTCCGCGAGTACCACCGCGCCGAGAGCGCCGCGCGACAGTTCATCCCACATGAACCAGAACCGCTCCTGCCCCGGTGTCCCGAACAGGTAGACGACCAGGTTGTCGCGGATGGTGATCCGGCCGAAGTCCAGGGCGACGGTGGTCGTGCTCTTGCGCTCTACCCCGTCCAGCACGTCCACATGCCGGCCGGGCTCGGTCAGGGGCTCTTCGGTGCGCAGCGGGCGGATCTCGGTCACCGATCCCACCAGTGTGGTCTTTCCCACCCCGAAACCACCGGCGATGAGGATCTTGATGCTGACCGGTACGGCTGCCCGGTCAGAGCCGGCGTAGACCATCGACGACCTCCTTGAGGATCTGTGGGTCGGGCAGCCTGGCTGGCGGTATGGGATGGTGAACGGTGATGAGGGAGCGTTCCCGCAGGTCTCCGAGGAGGATCTGGACCACGCCCAGCGGGAGGTCGAGGTCTGCCGCGAGATCCGCCACCGAGATCGGCAGTGAGGACAGCCGGAGCGCCGCGAGGTGCTCAGGCTCCAGGCCGACCGGGTCGTGGGAGACACCCCGGACCGCGATGATCATCGCGATCACGTCCAGTGATTCCCCGCTGGGCCGGGTCCTGCCGCCGATGAGCGCATAGGGGCGGACCACGGGTCCTGCGTCCTGGTCGAGCCAGCGGTCTTCGGGCGGGGTCATCGCAGCTATCCTGCCCCGTCCACGGCCGAGGCGGGCCGGGGCTGCACGGCCAGGTGCGGCCCGACGCGCTTGACCAGGATCGCCATCTCGTAGGCGATGAGGCCCACGTCGGCGGTGGCCGGGCTGAGCACGGCCAGGCAGCTGCCCTCGCCGGCGGAGGTCACGAACAGGAAGATGTTGTCCATCTCCACGATGGTCTGGCGGATGCGCCCGCCGCCGAAGTGGTGCCCGGCGCCGCGCGCGAGGCTCTGGAAACCGGCCGCCACGGCGGACAGGTGCTCGGCGTCCTCCCGGGTGAAGCCCTGCGAGGCCCCGATGGCGAGGCCATCGCGGGACAGGATCAGTGCCTTGTCGATCTGGGCGACACGGGTGACCAGGTCGTCAAGCAGCCAGCCCAGGTCGGCATCGGTGCCGGGCCCTGCCAGCCGGTCGGTCTCAGCCACGGTTGTCCCCCCGCGTCAGTCTTCGGGGCGGTGCGTCTCAGTGCTCGCGCCGCTCCCATCCGTCCAGGCAGCCGCGGAGTCGGCGCCGATGCCCGTGTCTGCGGTCTCGGCGCCCGCACCCGGCGCGGTGCCCGTGTTCACGGCTTGCATGGTATCGGTGGCGTCGGCGCCGCTGGGGGCGGCTCCTGGCCCGGGCGCGCCTTCACCGTTGCCGCCGGCCGGGTCAAAGACCGACCTGCCGCGCTCCCAGCCGCGCTGGATGGCCGACAAGGTGGCACGGGTCTCCTCCGGCGACCGCTCGGGCGCGGCCGTCTCGGACGGCTGCCATTCCGGCGGCTCGGAGAGCATCCCGAGGTCGGCCGATGGGCCGGGCCGGGCCGGGCCCTCGCGAAGCTGCGGTGCCAGGCTCGCCTGGCGGACACGCCGCGGCAGTCCGGACTCGTCCAGCAGGTCGGTGCCGCCCAGGTCGGGTCCGGCCGTCTCCTCGGCCGCCGCCGGGATGACGCTGCTGGGCCCGTTGCCCCCGCCCGGGCGCAGCAGGGAGAACCCGGCCGGCCGGGACGGCTGGCCAGCGGTGAGCTCGTCGGCGTACCCCAGCGGCGGGTGCTCGGTGCTCCCGAGCGGGCCGGGTGGGCTTGCCGGGCTGGGCGGGCTGGTCTCTGACCAGTCCAGGGCGGGTCCCCATTCTCCGCGCAGGCCCGAAGCCGGGACGGGGATGGGGGGAGGAGGGGGCGGGCTGGGCTGCCGCTGCTCGGGGATGGACGGGCCGGGCGGCCCGTCGCCGGTACCGGCCAGATCCTGCCCGCTCGCGATGGCGTGCCTGGCCCGCAGCGGCGCTCCGCTGCCAACCGGCAAGGGAGCGGTGTCCTTGGACGACGCCCCTTCGGGCACGACCAGCGAGCGCGGGATCAGCACGATCGCCGTGGTGCCGCCGTAGGGCGAGGCGCGCAGGGAGATCCGGATGTTCTGCCGCTTGGCGAGCTGGCCGGCCACGAACAGGCCGAGCTGGTCGCTGCCGGAAAGGTCGAACGCGGGCGGGTTCTCCAGCTGGGCGTTGATCTCCTCCCGGTGCGCGGCGGTCATGCCGAGCCCGCGGTCCTCGATCTCCACCGCGAAGCCCTGCCCCACCACGCTGCCGCTGATCGACACCGGGGTCTGCGGGGGCGAGTAGATGGTCGCGTTCTCCGCCAGTTCGGCGATCATGTGGATGACGTCGCCGACCGCGGGCCCGGCGAGCGAGGCCTGGGTGCTCGCCGAGACCTTGATCCGGGTGTAGTCCTCCACCTCCGCGACCGCTGCCCGCAGCACGTCCACCAGCGGCACCGGGTGCCGCCAGCCGCGGGCGGGCGCCTCACCGGACAAGATGATCAGGCTCTCGGCGTGCCGGCGCATGCGGGTCGCCAGGTGGTCCACCCGGAACAGGTCGTCAAGCTCCTGCGGATCCCGGGCCCGCCTTTCCATGGCGTCCAGCAGCGTCAGCTGCCGGTGGAGCAGCGACTGGCTGCGCCGGGCCAGGTTGCGGAAGATGTGGCTGATGCCCTGGCGGAGCCGTGCCTGCCCGACGGCCGCCTCCACGGCCGTCCGCTGCACCGTGGCGAAGGCCTCCCTCACCTGGCCGATCTCGTCGGAGCCCGAGCTGGCGGAGATGGGCAGCGCCTGCGCGGACACGTCCACCTGCTCGCCGGCGGCCAGCCGGGTCACGACGTCGGGCAGGCGCTCGTTCGCCAGTTCCAGCGCGGACTCCCGGAGGGAGGACAGCTCGCGCACCTCGCGGCGCCCGATCCACAGGCCCAGGCCGATGGAGACGATGATCGCGATCAGGCCCAGGCCGCCGACCAGGAACAGCCGCAGGTAGGTGGCGCTGGCCTGGCTGTTGGCCTGGCTGGTGAGCGCGTCCGCGGCCTGCGTGCCGGCCGCTGTGAGCCCGGTGGCGACCGACCCGACCGCCTGCTCCCACGTGACCGGCGAGACCGGCGGCACGGCGCCGGGCCGGGTGTTGTGGATCACCGTGTCTTCCAGCAGCCCCAGCGACGCGAGGGCCCGCGGGCTGACGGCGCGGGTGTAGTAGATGCGGTAGCGGGGGTCGAGGTCGGGCAGCGTCAGGTTGTAGAAGGCCCGCCGGGCGCCGACCAGCTGGGTGAACTGCTGGAGGCTGGACGCGTTGAACTTGCCGCTGTTCAGGCCCGCGAGCAGCAGCGTGTTCTCCTGCGAGAGGAAGTCCTCGGACTGGCCCATCCGCACGAACGCCAGCGCCTGGGCGACCACCGTCGCGTTGTTCTGCTGGCGGATCGCCGAGCTCAGCACCTGGTTGGCGCCCTGAACCATGGCGTTGTACTCGTTGAAGGCCCGCCCGCTTGGGATGATCTGGGCGGCGACCTGCGCGCGCAGGCTGGGCAGGCCCGCGGTGTCCCGGAGCAGGGAGGTGATGGCCTGCTTCTCGGTGGGGGACGCGTTGTCCATGGTCGCGCTGGAGCTGAGGGCGGAGTGCAGGTTCGCCACCGCCGCGTTGGTGTGCGTCTCCTGCAGTTCCAGCTTGGCGAGGTTGGCACCGGTGGTGGCGGACATGTAGCCGATCGCCAGCATGCGCTCGATGCCTATCTGCGCCATGAACGCGGCGATGGGATCGCCGACAGCGTTCTTCACCGTGTTGGCCTTGGTCAGGTTGACCGCGTCTCTGGCCGTGGTGCTGATGGCGAACGCGTAGATCCCGACCAGCGAAAGCACGGGAACAAGAACGAGCAGAAGGATTCTCGTGCGGACGGACCGCAGACGCCATCTCATTGCTCGGGCCTCGGGTGTGACGGGGACGGACACGGACGTGTTACGACTTTGCTACGAAGGAGATTCGCAAACCCCCGGGCCTAGCGAGCGTAACAGGATGGTGCTGGGGCCATGGTGTGAATCCGCTAACTTCAATCCTCAATAGGGTTGTTTGTCGCCTTCGTGCCTGCCCGCCAATGGCGGGCGGGCCACCTGCCGGCGGGTGCGGCCCCCGGCGCTAGCGTGGCCTCATGCGTGCCTGGGTGGTTCACCAGCCCGGCCCGGTTGCCACCGGGCCGCTGCGGCTGACCGAACGCGACATCCCCGAGCCCGGCCCCGGCGAGCTGCTGGTCAGGGTCCGGGCCTGCGGCGTCTGCCGCACCGACCTCCACCTGGCCGAAGGCGACCTGCCACCGCGTGCGCCCGGTATCACGCCGGGCCACGAGGTGGTCGGCGAGGTGGTGGCGGTGGGGCCGGGAACGGCCCGGTTCGCCCCCGGTGACCGGGTGGGCGCCGCCTGGCTGGCCAGGACCGACGGCACCTGTGAGTACTGCAGGCACGGCCAGGAGAACCTGTGCCCGGCCTCCGTCTACACCGGCTGGGACATCCACGGCGGCTACGCCGAGTACCTCACGGTCGCCGACGCGTACGCGCACGCGCTGCCGGGGGGGTTCTCCGACACCGAGCTGGCCCCGCTGCTGTGCGCGGGGATCATCGGGTACCGGGCGCTGCTGCGCGCGCAGATCCCGCCCGGCGGCACGCTGGGCATCTGGGGCTTCGGCGGGTCGGCTCACCTCGCGGCGCAGGTCGCGATCGCGCAGGGGGCCGCCGTGCACGTGTTCACCCGCGCCCCTGACGCCCGTGACCTGGCGCTGAGCCTGGGGGCGGCGTCCGCGCAGGACTCCTATGATCCGGCACCGGAGCCGCTCGACTCGGCGATCATCTTCGCCCCGGTGGGGGAGATGGTGCCGGCGGCGCTCGCCGCGCTCGGCCGCGGCGGCACGCTGGCGGTCGCCGGCATCTACCTGACCCAGATCCCGCCGCTGGACTACGCCAGGGACCTGTTCCAGGAGCGGACGCTGCGCAGCGTCACCGCCAACACCCGGGGCGACGCCACCGACTTCCTCCGGCTGGCCCAGCGGCTGCGGATCAAGGTCACCACCACCGGCTACCGCTTCGATGAGGCTGACCAGGCCCTGGCCGACCTGGCCGGTGACCGGGTGCACGGCGCCGCCGTTTTGTCGTTCTAGCGGATGCGGCGCCGCGGGGCCGGGCGCGTGGCTGCGTAGGCTGGGGCGGTGACCAGCCGCCTCGACGCCGCCCGGGCGCTGCTGAGCCGCAGCCCGCTCGTGGACGGCCACAACGACCTCGCCTGGGAGCTGCGCGAGTCCGGCAGCTCCGATCTGGCCGCGACCGACCTGGCGGGCCCGGTCGGCTTCACCCACACCGACCTTCCCCGGCTGGCGGAAGGCAGGGTCGGGGCGCAGTTCTGGTCGGTGTACGTGCCGGCGTCACTGGCGGGGGAGGCGGCGGTGGCCGCCACCCTGGAGCAGATCGACCTGGTCCGCCGGATGACCGGCCGCTACCCGGACCGGCTGGAGCTGGCGCTGACCGCCGCCGACGTGGAGCGGGTCTTCGCCGCGGGCAAGATCGCGTCGATGATCGGCGCCGAGGGCGGGCACAGCATCGGCTGCTCCCTCGGAGTGCTCCGGATGCTGTACCGGCTCGGGGTGCGGTACCTGACGCTCACCCACAACGCCAACGTGCCCTGGGCGGACTCGGCCACCGACGTGCCCGCCGCGGGCGGGCTGACCGCGTTCGGCCGCCAGGTCGTGGCCGAGATGCAGCGGCTCGGCATGCTGGTCGATCTGTCCCACACCTCGCCGGCCACCATGCGCGACGCCTTCGCGGTGGCGGAGGCGCCGGTCATCTACTCCCACTCCAGCGCGCTGGCGCTGTGCGATCACCCGCGCAACGTGCCGGACGAGATGCTCGCCGCCCTGCCGGCCAACAACGGTGTGTGCATGGTCACGTTCGTGCCCGCGTTCGTCTCGCAGGCGTGCCGGGACTGGGAGCAGGAGCTGAACGCCGAGATGAAGCGCCGCGGGACGGACCCGTGGGACCGGGCCGGCCGGGTGGCGGTGCGGCAGGAGCGCGCGCGGCACAGCCCCGCGCCGCGGGCCACGCTGGCCCAGGTCGCGGACCATGCCGAGCATGTGCGCGAGGTGGCGGGGGTGGAGCACGTCGGCCTGGGCGGGGATTTCGACGGCACCGACGACCTTCCCGACGGCCTGGCCGATGTGTCGTGCTACCCGGCGCTCATCGCGGAACTGCTGCAACGGGGCTGGAGCGAGCAGGACTGCGCCCGGCTGGCCGGCGGCAACGTGCTGCGGGTGATGGCCGGGGCGGAGGCCGCCGCCGCGGCGATCTCCGCCCGGCGCGGCCCGTCGGCGGTGCGGATCGAGGACGCTGACGGCGCCGCTGGCCCTGGTGACGCGGCCCAGGCCGGCAGCGGCTGACCGGCAGCAGCTGAACGGGCTGCCCCCCGGATCCGGGTCTGTCAGCTGAAGTGCGTGCGCGGGCGCTGCTGCCGCTCACCGTCGATGAACAGGTCCACCTTCTCGTTGTAGAAGCAGGCCAGCCCGGCGATCTTCTGGCTCTCCGGCAGCGGGTAACGGTAGATCCACACGATGTCGGGGTGCACGGACTGCCCGGTGTCCACCGACCAGTAGCTGGCGGTGCCCTTGTACGGGCAGTGGGACGAGGCCTCCGATGGCCGCAGCAGGTCCATCCGCAGGTCGGCCAGCGGCAGGTAGTAGCGGGGCGGCAGCCCGGTCTCGAACAGGACGCGGGGCTGGCGGGAGTCGGCGACGGTGACCCCGTCGAGCTCCACCCGGACGTGCCGCGAACTGGCCAGGATGTCCACCCGGGAGTAGGGGTCGCGCGGGTGGGTGTAGACCGGCTCGTCCTCCTCCAGCCACTCGCTCATCGAGTTCCAGTCCAGCCGGACCAGGTCACGCAGTTCCGCCAGCGGGGATTCGGGATAGCGCAGCGCGGCCCCCGGGGCGGTCGCGTTGGCCACCTTCACGTCGAAGACCTGTGCCTCGCCGCGGCTGGGGGAGTGCTTGCCGCGCCCGGCCGGGATCAGCTCGGCGGTGATGTCGGCCGCTGGCAGGTAGTAGACGGGGTAGTGCGGCCCCTCCCAGACCAGCACCGGGTGGCGGGTGTCGGCGACGAGCTGGCCAGCCAGATAGGTGCGCACCCGCTTGTGGCTCGGCTCGATCCGTAATGCGGGCATCTCGATCTCCTATCGTGACCTGCCGGGATTCTCGCTACTTGCCCGGCCCCAGTAGCGTCAATGTATGCGACTTGGTGTCCTGGACGTTGGGTCCAACACTGTTCACTTCCTGGTGGTGGACGCCCACCAGGGCGGGCGCCCGCTGCCGGTGTTCTCCCACAAGGCAGAGCTCCAGCTCGGGAACAACCTGGAGGCGGGGAACCGGCTGTCCCGCAGCTGCGCCATGCGGCTGCGCGCCTTCGTGGCCGAGGCGCTGCAGATCGCCGAGGACAAGGGCGTGGAGGAACTGCTCGCGTTCGCCACCTCGGCCGTCCGCGACGCGGCGAACGGGGACGATGTCCTCGCCTCGGTCAGGTCGGCCACCGGGGTCGATATCGCGGTGCTGCCGGGGCCGGAAGAGGCACGGCTGACGTTCCTGGCCGTGCGCCGCTGGTTCGGCTGGTCCTCGGGCAAGGTCCTCATGCTCGACATCGGCGGCGGCTCGCTGGAGATCGCCGCGGGCATCGACGAGGTGCCCGATGTGACGATCTCGCTGCCGCTCGGCGCGGGCAGGCTGACCAGGGACTGGCTCACCGGCGATCCGCCCACCGCCGACGAGACGCGCCAGCTGCGCCGGCACGTGCGGGCAGAGATCGCCCGGCGGGCCGGCGAGGTGACCAGGCTCGGGCCGCCCGACCGTGCCGTCGCGACCTCCAAGACCTTCCGCCAGCTGGCCCGGATCGCGGGCGCGGCGCCGTCCGGCGAGGGCCCCTACGTCCGGCGGCTGGTCAGTCACGCTGATGTCGCGGACCTGGCCAAGCGGCTGGCGGCGATGCCGGTGGCCGACCGCGCGGAGCTGCCCGGCGTCTCACACGGCCGGGCGCCGCAGCTCGCCGCGGGCGCGCTGGTGGCCGACGCGGCGATGGACCTGTTCGGCCTGGCGGAACTCGAGATCTGCCCGTGGGCGCTGCGCGAGGGCGTGATCCTGCGGCGGATCGACGCGCTCTCCGCCTGAGCCGGGCATGCCCTAACGGGGACGCTGACGCGCTGCCTGCCTGGCGAGGAGCGGGGGCTGGCTCGTCAGGCAGGCAACCGCGAACCTCATTCCGGCAGCACCCGGACGTTCTCGCCGGTCCCGGCGGTCCCGCCGGTCCCGCTGACCGGCTCGCCGCTGCCGTTGTCGGGGCGGGCCGGGCGGGCGGCGGCCGCGGGCCGCGTGTCGTGCCCGCTGCCAGGGTGCTGGCCGAGGTGGCCCGATGACCCGGCGGCCGGTATGTCGGTGCCCTTGTCGCGCTCCTGGCCGGGCTCGCGCGCACCGGCCCGGCCGGTCGGGCCGCCGCGCCGGGTCTCGGCGGCGCCACCCTGCCGGGTGCCGCCGCTGGGGCCGCCGGCCGCGAACGAGCTGGCCACCGACTTGGCGACCTCGTCCTCCAGCGATCCACGCGAGGTCTCGCTGGCCACCAGGTTGGTGACCACGTCGCGGATCTCGGTGAGCCGGCGCATCGTCTCGGTGTGCCGGGATGTCAGCAGGTTCAGCCGCCGCTCCGCACCGTCGTGGATGGCGCTGGCCCGGACGGTGGCCTCATCGAGCATCTGCTTGGCCTGCGCCTTGGCCGCGGCGATGGTGTTCTCGGCATCCTTGCTCGCCTCGCTGATGGCCCGCTCGGTCTCCAGCCGGGCCGAGTTGCGCATCTTGTCCGCCTCGGCGCGGGCGGTCGCGATCGCGTTCTCCGCCTGCTCCTGGGCGGCGGTCAGCATCCGCTCGGTCTGCTCGCGCGCCTCGGTGCGGATCCGGTCGGCTTCCTTCTTCGCGTCCTCGCGCTGCTTGCCGATCTCTTCCTGGGCGCGGTTGCGCTGGGCCTTGGCCTCGTCGTCGGCGAGCTTGAGGATCTGGCCGACCCGTTCGCTGATCTCCTCGTGGGCGGGCTTGCCGGCCAGTCCCTGGCGGGCGGCGGTCAGCTCCAGCCGGACCCGCTCGGTCTCGTCGAGCGAGTGCGAGAGCCGCTCCTCCAGCTCGCGGACCTGGCTGCGGGAACGCGCGACGAACTCGTCCACCTGGCGGCGGCTGTACCCGCGCATCTGGACTTCGAAGGCGCCTTCACTGTCCAGGTCGGTCATCAGGTCTGCGTCATCAGTCATGGTGGCACCCAGAAGCAATCTAGCGGTCCCGCTTCGCTGCCCGTGCGGGCGCGCCCCGGGATGGCTGAGGTAGCGGTCGGAGCCGGCCGCGGTGGCGGGCCAGCTGCCCGCCCGGCGTACCGGGCGAGATTACGGTTAGGGATGTGGCGGCAACGGGCACGACTCTCGTCCCTTACCACGCTCGCGCGCAACCGAAACGGACGAATATCCCGTTTTGCCGCGATTACTGTGACGTCCCAGGCCAGCCCGGCTGCCGGGGCCCTGTCATCCACCCGGCCGGGTGGATGACAGCATGGTCGCTGGCGGCGTGACGGCCAGCGTGCCGCCGGGCAGGAGGCATCCGGTGCGCGGCTACCATCTCGGGACGCTGGACGGGATGACACCGTCGGTCCATCCCAGCGCGTGGATCGCTCCCGGCGCGGTGCTGGTGGGCCGGGTGACGCTGGGCCCGGCGGCCAGCGTCTGGTACGGCTCGGTGCTGCGGGCCGACGATGACGAGATCGTGGTCGGCCCGGAATGCAACATCCAGGACCAGTGCTGCCTGCACGTGGACGCGGGGGAGCCGGTGATCCTGGCCGAGCGCGTCTCGCTGGGGCACCGGGCGACCGTGCACGGGGCGCACGTGGAGGCGGGAGCGCTGGTCGGGATCGGGGCGGTCGTGCTCGGCCGGGCGCGGATCGGCGCCGGGTCGCTGGTGGCGGCCGGCACGGTGGTCCGACCCGGCCAGCAGGTCCCGGCCGGTGTGCTGGTGGCCGGCGTCCCCGGGCGGGTGGTGCGTGAGCTCACCGATGCCGACCGGGCGGGGTTCGCGGACACCGCCGCCCGCTACGTCGGGCGGGCGGCGCGTCACGGCAGCGCGAGCTGGGCCGGGCCCGGCGGCTCCCCGGGGTGGTAGCAGCCGGGGTGGTAGAAGGAGCTACTTTTACCGGCCCGGCGGCCGCGATGTGGCAACCTTCCTAAAATTGTTACCAAAGGCTGGAAAAACCCCCCGGAGCTAGCCCGGGAATGGCCCTGTTGGGTCATGCGGGGCGCCGGGTCGCGTCGTAGCCTTGTACCAGGGATCGCTGTGGATCCCGCGGCGAGGAGGTGGGCGCGGTGCCTGAGCGTCTCGATCTTCGTGTCCATGACAGCGTGGCGCTCGACGAGATCGAGCTCTACGCCGAAGTCCTCAGCGCCGTTGCCGCGAGTGACCACACGCTGACCCCGGAGGAACTCGACGAGGTCCTTGGGGTGAAGTCAGTCGCGTAAACGGCGCACAGGCACGGGGCAGACACGGGGTTGAGCCCGGCCGGTGGTGCCGGGTGACAGGAACGGGGCAGCAGCTGCCCGGCGGTGGTCAGTGCTGCGCCGGGACGGCCACCGCCAGCGGGCGCTGCCGAATCAGCCGCCGCGCCCATACATGACATCGATCGCCGCGCGGGTAAAACCGAGCGACTCGTAGAGCCTGATCGCCGCCGTGTTCGGCTCGTCAACATAAAGGATGGCCTCATCCAGCCCCCGGTCCCGCAGGTAATGCAGGCCGATCAGCGCCAGCGCGCGGCCCAGCCCGGTGCCCTGCTCGGCGGGGTCGACCCCGATCACATAGATCTCACCGACCGGCCCGCGTCCCTGCGCAGGCCCTGCGGGGCCAGTCGGGTGAATCTTGGTCCAGTGGAAGCCGGCCAGCCGCCCGCCGCGCTCGGCGAGGAAGAACCCGGCCGGATCGAACCAGGGCTCCTGCTCGCGGCGGCCGATGTCCTGCACGGTCCAGCCGCCCTGTTCCGGGTGGCCGGCGAAGGCACGGCCGTTGAGCGCGACCCACTGCTGCTCATCCTGGCCGGGGACGAAGGTGCGCACCGTTATCCCCGGGGCCAGCCGGGGCTCGGCCAGCGGTTCGCGCAGGGAGCGGCTCATCCGCCACAGCGCACGTGTCCTGGTGAGCCCGGCGCTGGCCGCCAGGGCGGCGGCGGCGGGCAGGTCGCCGTGCGCCCACAGCCGCACCGGCCGGCCGCCGGCCTCGGCGCCGATCGCCCGCAGCAGCATCCGGCCCAGCCCTTGCCCGCGATGGGCCGGGTGGACGGCCAGCTCGCCGCTGCTGGCTCCTTCCGGGCCGGCCGGGTCCAGGTGGGCGAAACCTGCGAGCTCGCCACCCTGCCAGAGGAGCAGGTTGCGGGCGAGCGGACCGCCGCCGTCGCGGACGTGCAGCAGCACCTGTTCCGGCAGCGGCCGCACGCCGTCCGCTGCCGCGGCGGCGTCAGCGAGCCGGAGCACCGCCTGTGCCTCGGCCGGGCTGATCCGGCCGCGGACGGCGAGGTTCACCGGCCCGCCGGTGCCGCCCGGGCGGGCTCCTGGCTCGTCTTCAGCGGTCCGCTCGTGCAGGGCTGGACCTCCTCTGTTTCACCTGGCCGGGGCCGGGAGGCTGGCTGCCGTCCCCACCGGGCAGGCGGCCGCTGCCGCCCGCGGCGCCGGTGGCCCCGGCGCGTTCCGCCAGCGCCGGCTCACCGGCGGCGGCGCGGGCCTGCCCGCGGCCATCCTCGGGCCTCAGCGGGACGAACCGGTAGCCCACGTTGCGCACGGTGCCGATCAGCGCCTCGTGCTCCGCGCCGAGTTTGGCCCGCAGCCGCCGCACATGGACATCCACCGTCCGGGTGCCGCCGAAATAGTCATAGCCCCACACCTCCTGCAGCAGGTGCGCCCGGGTGAAGACCCGGCCGGGGTGCTGGGCGAGGAACTTCAGCAGCTCGAACTCCTTGAAGGTGAGATCCAGGGCACGGCCGCGCAGCCGGGCGCTGTAGGTGGCCTCATCGATGGCGAGGTCGCCGGAGCGGATCTCATCCGGTGCCGCTGGCGCGGCGCTGGCCTGCCGCCCGATGGCGAGCCGCAGCCTGGCCTCCACCTCCGCCGGGCCGGCTGTGTTGAGGATCACCTCGTCGGTGCCCCAGTCGGCGGTCACCGCGGCCAGGCCGCCTTCGGTCAGCACGGCCAGCAGCGGGACCCCGATGCCCGCGCCCCGCAGCAGCCGGCACAGCTCCCGCGCCCGGGCCAGGTCCCGCCGGGCATCCACCAGGACCGCGTCCGCCGCGGGCGAGTCCGCCAGCGCCGCGGCCTCGGCCGGAGCGGCCCGCACGGTGTGCAGCAGCAGGCCGATCGCCGGCAGGATCTCCGCTGGCGGGTCGGCAGCGCTGGTGAGCAGGAGAAGCTCACTCAACTGCTGCCACCTCCGCCGTGGAAGTGCTCTGCGGGAGAGACTGTCTATGGGTGGGCCGGTGGGCAGCGTCGCCCGCATCCGATGAGAGCGAGGATAGCCGACATGGCGATGGTGACCGTGCGCTACTGGGCGGCGGCGAAACAGGCGGCCGGGGTCGCCGAGGAAACCCTCCACGCCGGCACGCTGGCCGACGTGCTCGCCGCGGTGCTGGCGAGGCGCCCGGGCGAGACCGCCCTTGCGGGCGTCCTGGCACGGTCCTCGTTCCTCATCGACGGGGAGCAGGCGGGCACCAGGCCACCCGCGGGCGTCGCCCTGCACGAGGGGGCGGTGGTCGAGGTCCTGCCGCCCTTCGCCGGTGGCTGACGGTCCCGGACGGCCAGCCATGCCCGCAGCTCCTGCCCGGTGGGGCCGGCCGTGAACGCCCGCGGTGAACCTGCCGGGCCCCGCGGACGTGACAAGAATGTGGCGCGTCAGGGCGGTGCCGGAGGCCAGGGCCCCAAGAACCAGGTCAGTGACGAGTCGCTGGTCCGTGAGCTCTACGCGGAGCATGCTGCCCCGTTGCTGCGGTACGCGCTGCGCATGACCGATGGAGACCGGCAGCGAGCAGAGGACATCGTGCAGGAGACGCTTTTCCGTGCCTGGCAGCATCCCGAGGCGATCGCGGAGCGCCCGGCCAGGCCGTGGCTGTTCGCGGTCGCGCGCAACCTCGCGGTGGACGCGCACCGGGCCAGGAAGGCACGGCCGCAGGAAGTGGGGGAGGGCGCGCTTGAACTTGTCCCGGTCCCCGACGAAGCTGACCGTGTGCTCGAATCGTGGGCAGTGGCCGACGCGCTCGCGACGCTCCGGCCCGAACATCGCCGGGTCCTGCTGGAGACCTATTACCTGGGGCGGTCTGTGGCGGAGGCCGCCGTCGTGCTCGGCATCCCGGCCGGGACCGTCAAGTCACGGGCGTTCTACGCGCTCCGGGCTCTCAAACTGGCGCTAGAGGAGCGGGGGCTTGCACCATGAGCGGCGCAGCAAGCTGCCGTGAGATCCGGCATTCGCTCGGCGTCTACGTGCTGGGAGCGATCGACCCTGCCGACCGCTCGCAGGTGGACGAGCACCTGGCCACCTGCGCGGACTGCCGGGAGGAGCTGGCCAGCCTGGCTGGGCTGCCGGCGCTGCTGCGCAGGGTGCCCACGGCGGAGGCGGAACGGCTGGCAGTGACCGACCAGGCCGACGCGGGCGAGGAGGAGACGCCGCCGGGCGGCATGCTGCCGTCCCTGCTGGCGCGGACGGCGCAGGCGCGGCGTGTCCGCCGCTGGCGCGAGCTGGCGGTGGCGGCGGCCGTGGCCCTGCTGGCCCTGGGGGCGGGCGCGGCCGGGGCGAGTGTGCTGGGGTCCAGCCCGCCCGCGCCGGGCCACTCAACGGCCAGCCACACCTGGCACACGGTCTCCGCGGTCGACTCCCTGACCGGGGCGACCCTGACCGTGAAGTACGCGTCGGTGCCCTGGGGCACCATGATGTCCGTGCGCGTCTCGGGCATCCCGGCCGGGACGGTCTGCGAGTTCCAGGTGACCGACACCCACGGCCACGCGTGGGTGGTGGGCGGCTGGCGGGTGAACTACCGGGGCTGGCCGTTCTGGTACCCGGCCTCGACCGCGCTGACCGACCCGGACCTGGGCACCTTCCAGGTGACCGTCGGCGGCAAGGTGATGGCCTCGGTGGACGCCGCCTAG
>DATIXO010000128.1:0-3303 GCA_035518495.1 Streptosporangiaceae bacterium | reverse complement strand
GCGGCGGCCACCTGATCATCCAGCCGCAGGGAAGCGATGCCGGGATGGTGGCGTTCGAGATCGGCCCAGAACACGCTGGCGAGCATCTGCGCCTGATTGCTCAGGGAGCTGTAGTCCAGCACCGCGGAGCGTTCGGTCAGGTAGCACACCAGGATGTCGCGGATCGGCCGGCACGCCAGCGGGTAGCGGTCTACCAGCTCGGCGACGGTGAGCTGCCCGCGCGCCTGGGCCTGCCGCCAGGTGGGCGGCTGACCGCGAAGCCCGCCGATGCCGCGCAGCAGTTCGTAGGCCAGCGGGAGGCTGGATCGCCTGCGGCCGTGGGCCTTGCCGGCGGCGGCATAGGCGGCGAGATCTTCCATGCTCAGCGCGCGCAGGTCCTTGCCGGTGGCGATGACGACGCGCGTCAGCACGTTGAGCGCCTCTTCTTCCTGGTAGGTGGTGCCCCGCCGGGCGGCACGGCCGGCCAGCTCGGCGAAGGCCGCCGCTTGGTTGTGCTGCCGGTAGCCGGGATACACGCCCAGCAGCCGGCTGGCCAGCAGCCAGGAGTAGGCGGGCCGCACGGCGCGCAGCACGATCAGCACGCCCAGCCCAGTGGTGATCCGGTTACGCGACCATTGCGTCAGGCCCGCAGGGCCCCACGACCGGCCGTGACCGTCAGAACCGCTGACCAGCCAGCGGTCCTGCCAGCTGTCACCGGGGAAGCTTTCCAGCCAGTCCACCACGATGGTCATCGCCTCGCGCCGGCGCCACCGCGCGCGCCACCCCGGCTCGGTCACCAGCTTCTCGCCCAGGCAGGCAAGCTCCTCGCGCGGGGCGTGCTCGCGGCCGCCCGGCATCACGCCCTCGGGGTCCTGCGGCCCGGCCGCAGCGGGCCCGGCGGGCAGGCCGGGGTCACCCTGGCCGGCCGCAAGCCGCGCGACGCGGCCATGGCGGGCCGCCATCAGCCCTGCCCGAACAGGTCCGCCAGGTCCCTGGCGTCGTAGTCCCAGCCAGTCAGCGGCCGCGGCTGCGGCCTGGGCCGGGTGTAGTGCTCGCGCACCTTCGCGATCACCTCGTCGGGACGCGGGCGCAGGTAGCCGCCGGTCGTGGTGATCCTCGCGTGCCGCATCACCTGCTGGGCGTCCACCAGCGTGATGTGCGGGTCGTCGAGCAGGCGCAGGCACAGCGTGTGCCGGAGGTCATGGATCGTCACGTTCGCGCCGATCACCTCGTCAACCCGGTTCAGCACCGCCCGCAGCGCGGTATATGTCAGCGGTCGCAGCGGCCGGCGGCGGGTCCACCACAGCGGCTCGCCCGGCCCGGGCCGGTGACCGAGCTGAGCGAGCTCGCCGAGATACAGCGCCAGCCACTTGAACGCCTCTGGCGAGCACGGGCAGGCCTGCTTCGCCCCGCCCAGGCCCTTGGTCGCCACGAAGATCCGGTCATCGCCGGGCCGGGCATCACCGACTCTCATCCCCAGCAACTCGCTGGCGCGGGCGCCGCTGGCCAGGAACATGTGGAATAACGCGCGGTCACGGTTGCAGCCCAGCGCGGCGAGCAGGTCGTCCAGGACATCATCGGGCACCGCCCGCGGCTGGCGGTCAGGCTGTTTTTGCCGGTAGGCACCCCGACGATGCCGGGGAAACGGCTGCAGCGGGTTGTGGTGAGCGTTCAGCCGCCGCCCGTAACGGGACTGCGGCGGGACCGGGGAGACCATTGGGCCCAGCCCGGTGCCTGCGTGGTAGCGGTAGAACTCCGCCAGCACCGACAGCGCGTGGTTGACCGTCGCCGGCGCGTACCCGGCACCCAGATAGGCCTTGCCAGTGCGCGCGTTTACCTCTCCCGGCCCGGGCGCGCCCGGGCGGTGCCGGTCGCGGGCGGGGTTGCGGGCCACGCGCAGCCACAAGACGAAGTCGCGGACATCGGCCCGCGTCGCCTGATCCCACGAAACGCCGACCGCGGCCAGGAACCGGAACCACCGCAGCAGGTCATGGCCGTAGGACCGGCACGATGCAGCGCTGTTGCCGCAGGCCAGGAAGTCGCGCAGGAACCCGCTGCCAGCCTCGATCGGCTCGCCGGTCTCATCGGCGACCATCCACGGCAGCGCGGGATCGCCCGTTGCCCGGACCGATCCGGGCCGGGCAACAACCAGCGCCGCCACATCCCGCTGCTGAACCTCACCCGGTTCCACGGCATCTCCGTCCTCCAAATCAACAAGGACGAAGCCTGCTCCGTGCGCACCTCCTCCCGCGGCAGATCACAGGAGAAGGGGGAGTTAGTGCGGTCAACGGGCCGATCGGCGGCGACCTTACGGGCGATCCGCCACCGCCCGTCCGTGCCATCGGAGTCCGCCGCCGGCTCCACGTCCTGCCCGGCCACCAGCGCCAGCAAGCCCAAAGCGTCCGCCGCCACTGCATCCCGCTCCGGCGCGCCCGGGCCGGCCAGCGCATCCAGCACCGCCAGCGCGTCATTCACCAGGTCGCTAACCAGGCCCTCCTTGGCCGCCGGGTCGTCCCAGTCGATCGCCGGCTTACCAGCCCTGGAATAGTCCAGCTTGCACACCGCCGCGATCACCTCACCGGCGCCGGGCACCACCCGGGCCACCTTGCGGACCGCCGCGATCAGCTGGCTCACCGTGTCCATCGTGGCCACCGCGTCGCCGGAAACCGTCGAGTCCACGCACCGCTTGCGCCGCCCGCGCAAAATCCCGGTTTCCGCGATCACCTGCGTGACCGCATCAAACACCCGGTCCGGGCGCTTCGAAGCGGCGATCCGCTTGCGCCAGTACACCAGCGTCGACGGGTCAAAGCCCGCCTGGGTCAGCGACCGGCCGCAGGCCACCTTCCACCGGATATCGAACGCCAGCGCATCAGCGGTCTGGGTATCCGACAGGTCATACAGCTCCTTGAGCACCAGCACAGACCCGACCAGGTTCGCCGGCAGCGACGGCCGCCCAGTACGCGACGGGAACAAATCCGCGGTGAACTCATCGGGGAACAGCTCGGTGCGGTGCCCGGCCAGGAACGCGAACACGCTCCCGTCCGGGACAAGGCCCCCGGCGATCTCCTCGGCGTCCCGCAGCTCCCGGTCCATTCGCGATCTCCCGTGCATGGGAAGATCATCCCAGATGTTCGAACACATTGCCGGCAGAAACGCCGAACCGCTCCCGGGTTATTCAGTGTGGTCCTAGTGTCCCGCGCCTTAAATTCGATACATAATTAGGTCAAGAGATGTCAATCTGTGGCGTGGCATGCCTGGATATCGAGGCGCATCGCCGGACGCTGGCTGGTATGGCGAAGACGGGGCGGCCGAAGGCCGAATTGA
>DATIXO010000127.1:0-6394 GCA_035518495.1 Streptosporangiaceae bacterium | reverse complement strand
TCCTCGACGAGCCGACCACCGGCCTGGACGTCACGACGCAGGCGCACGTGCTGTCGACGGTCCGCGAGCTCGCGACGCTGCACGACGTCGCCGCCCTGTACGTGAGCCACGACCTGGCGGTGGTGGCGACCCTGGCCGAGCGGGTCGCGGTCATGTACGCCGGGCGGGTAGTGGAGATCGGCGGCGCGGAGGAGCTCTTCACCTCGGCCGGCCATCCCTACACCCGGCGCCTGGTCGGCGCGATCCCCCGCCTGACCGGCGGCCGGTCACTGGTCGGCATCCCCGGGCATGCGGTATCCCCCGGCCGCCGCCCCCCCGGCTGCAGCTTCGCACCGCGCTGCACCCTGCGCATCGACCAGTGCGAGACGGCGATGCCGCCGCTGCTGCCGGTCGGGCCGGGCCACGCGGTCCGCTGCATCCGGGCCGAGATCGTCCTGTCCGAGGCGCAGAGCCGGGTCGGCGATCCCATCGACATGCCGGCGGCCGATGCGGCCGAGCGGCTGCCGTTGCGCCTGACGGACGTGGTCGCCTCGTACGGGCAGAACGAGATCCTCCACTCGGTGAGCCTGAGCCTGGCCGCTCACGAATGCCTGGCGCTGGTCGGTGAGTCAGGCTCGGGGAAGACGACGATTGCCCGGGCGATAGCCGGCCTGCACCGCAACTGGACCGGCACCATCGCGCTGGACGGCACCGAGCTGCCGCGCGCAGCGCGCCAGCGCAGCAGCGAGACGCGGCGGCAGATCCAGTACATCTTCCAGAATCCGTACGGCTCGCTGAACCCCCGGCAGACGATCGGCCAGATCGTCGGGCAGCCGCTGCGGGTCTTTGGCACCGCGAAGGGCCGGGAGGCCGACCGGCGGATCGCCGACATGCTCGAGCGGGTGTCGCTGACCGCTGCGTACGCCCGCCGCTACCCGGATCAGCTCTCCGGCGGGGAGCGCCAGCGGGTGGCGATCGCCCGCGCCCTGGTCTGCGACCCCACCGTGCTGATCTGCGACGAGGTGACCTCGGCGCTGGATGTCAGCGTCCAGGCCGCGATCGTGGAGCTGCTCGGCAGCCTCCAGCGCGACCTCGGGCTCTCGATGCTGTTCATCACCCACAACCTGCCGCTGGTGCGGTCCATCGCGCAGCGCGTCGCCGTGCTGAGCCAGGGCAACGTCGTCGAGCTCGGCGACACCGCGCAGGTGCTCACCGACCCGCAGCAGCCCTACACGCGCCAGCTGCTGGCCGACACCCCCTCGCTGGAAACAGCCACCTCCGAAGCCATGGAAACGGCCACCTCAGAAACCGGTGCCAGCGAGCCGCCAGCGGACCTCGCCGGGGCCTAGCGAGATGCCCGCCGACCAGCGCCCGGACATCCTGATCATCATGGCCGACCAGCTGGCGCCGTCCGCGCTGCCCTTTCACGGCAACCCGGTGACCCGGGCGCCGGCGCTGCAGCGGCTCGCCGAGTCCGGGGTGGTCTTCGACGCGGCGTACACGCCCAGCCCGCTGTGCGCGCCCGCCCGGGCGTCGTTCCTGACCGGCCTGCTGCCCTCACGCACCGGCGCCTACGACAATGCGGCGCCGTTCGGCTCCGAGATCCCTACCTTCGCGCACTACCTGCGCAGGGCCGGCTACCGGACGGCGCTGGCCGGCAAGATGCACTTCTGCGGTCCGGACCAGCTGCACGGCTTTGAGGAGCGGCTCACCACCGACATCTATCCCGCAGACTTCGGCTGGACGCCGGACTGGGGCCACCCGTACCAGCGGCCCAGCTGGTACCACGACATGTCATCGGTCATCGACGCCGGGCCGTGTATACGGTCCAACCAGCTGGACTTCGACGAGGAGGTGGCGTTCGCGGCCAGGCGGTCGCTGTTCGGGCACATCCGCTCGGGGGACGAACGCCCGTTCTGCTACGTGGTGTCGTTCAGCCATCCACACGACCCGTTCACGATCCCGCGGAGGTGGTGGGACCTCTACCGCGATGAGGACATCCCGATGCCCGCCGTCGGGCCGGGGGAGGTCCCGCTGCACCCGCACGAGCGCCGGCTCCGCGAGGTCTGCGCGATGGACGGTGCACAGATCACCGAGGATCACGTCCGGGCGGCGCGACGGGCCTACTACGGCGCGATCTCCTATGTTGACGACCACATCTCCCAGCTGATCGGCCTGCTGCGCGACACCGGCCGGCTCGACAGCACCGTCCTCATCGTCACCAGTGACCACGGCGAGATGCTCGGTGAGCGCGGAGCCTGGTACAAGATGAGCTTCTTCGAGGGCGCGGCTCGCGTGCCGCTGATCGTCCGCGCCCCGGCGTTCTTCCCGCCGGGCAGGGTGGCCAACGCGGTGTCCACGATGGACATGCTGCCCACGCTGGCCGGCCTGGTCCACGATGGTGACGTGCCGGGAATCGCCGGCCCGCTGGACGGCCGAAGCCTGCTGCCGCACCTGTCCGGCGCTCCTGATCGCGACGAGGTGGTGGCGGAGTACCTCGCCGAGGGGGCGATCGCGCCGATCGTCATGATCCGCCGAGGGCGGCACAAGTTCATCCACTCACCACCCGACCCCGACCAGCTCTTTGACCTCGCGTCCGACCCCCACGAACGAACCAACCTGGCAGCTGATCCGGCGTCAGCCGGGCTGGCCGGGGAGTTCCGGCGGGAGGTTGTGGCACGGTGGGACCTCGTGGCGCTAGACCGTGAGGTCCGTCAGAGCCAGCGGCGCCGGATCGCGGCCGACGGGGCCCTGGGCGCCGGCACCCAGACCCCGTGGGACTTCACCCCGGCATATGACGCGTCCCGGCGCTACATCCGCAATCACACAGACCTTGCTGATCTTGAGCAGATGGCCCGCTACCCTCCAGTCGAGCGGCGCGCACCTTACGCCTGACCGGCCGCCGCCCAGTGCCTCCTCAGTTCCCTGGCATCGGCGTCTCCCGGATCCGGCCGCGATGCTGCCTGCCGCCCTGCTGGCCGCCTCGCGCACGCCGCTGTCAGGCCGGCGCCGGGCGGCCGGCCGCGGCGGCATCGCCATGGGAAGGCCGGAGTTAGCGCGTGATCTCCCGCTCGCCGCTGCGCCCGCACGGTGGGCGAGTACGGTGGGTGAGGTGGCCGGGCAGCAGGACGCGGTGCGGACGGCCGTGGACGGCCAGACGCTGATCATCACCCTGGACCGGCCCAAGGCCAACGCCGTCGACGTGGCGACCAGCCGGGCGCTGCATGAGGCGCTGGACCGGCTGCGCCGCGACCCGCGGCTGCGGGCCGGCATCCTGACCGCGGCCGGTGAGCGGTTCTTCTGCGCGGGCTGGGACCTGAAAGCGGCGGCCGCGGGTGAGAGCATCGAGGCCGACCACGGCCCGGGCGGCTTCGCCGGGCTGACCGAGTTCTTCGACCTCGGCAAGCCGGTCATCGCCGCCGTCAACGGGCTCGCGCTCGGCGGCGGCTTCGAGCTGGTGCTGGCCGCGGACCTGGTGGTCGCGGCCGAGCACGCCGAGTTCGCGCTCACCGAGGTGACGCTCGGGCTGGTGGCCGACGCGGGTGGCCTGCTGCGGCTGCCGGCCCGGGTGCCGCGCGCCATCGCGCTGGAGTACCTGCTCACCGGCAGGCGGATCGGCGCTGCCGAGGCCGCTCGGTGGGGGCTGGTCAACCGGGTGGTGCCGGCCGCCGCGCTGCTCGACGAGGCGCGCGCGCTCGCCGGGGCGATCTGCGCCGCGGCGCCGCTTGCGGTCGCCGCCGTGCTGGAGATCCTGCGCGAGACCGAAGGCGCGGGCGTGCGCGCCGGCTACGAGATCCTGCGCGGCGGCGGCCTGCCCGCCTACCGGGCGATGCTGGACTCCGAGGACGCCAGGGAAGGGGCGCGCGCGTTCGCTGAGTCCCGGCGGCCGGTGTGGCGGGGCCGGTGAGCGGGCCGCCTGCCAGCCTGCCGCCGGATGGCCCGGCCGGCGGCGGTTCCCCGCTCGACACCGGCGGCCGCACGGTCCCCGCGGAGTGGATCGACTACAACGGCCACATGATGGACGCCTACTACTTCGCGGCGTTCACCGAGGCGACCGAGGCACTGCTCGACCACGTCGGCCTGGGTGCCACCTACCGCGCCGAGACCGGCTGCGGCATCTACACCGCAGAGGCTCACCTGTGCTTTGCCGGCAGTGCCGGGGCCGGTGAGCGGCTGCGCTACTCCTCGCAGCTGCTCGGCTGTGACTCCAAACGGCTGCACGTGTTCCACCGGATGACATGCGAGCCCGGCGGGCAGGAGGTGGCCACCATCGAGCTGATGTTCCTGCACGTCGACCTCGCCGTGCAGCGGGTGACCGCGATACCGCCGGCGCACCGCCGGGCGGCCATCACCCTGGCCGCCGAGCACGCGGCGCTGCCGGTGCCGCGGGCGGCCGGCCGTGCCATCGCCATGGCCAGGCCGGGGTGACCGCGCCCATGCCGCACCAGGTCCTGGCCACCGGCCGGTCGCATCCGCTGGCTGCCCGGTGGCGGTCACCGGGCTGAGGTAACCGGGTGGTGGCGGGCACCCGGCCGGTGACCTGGGTGCCGTGGCCAGGGGCCGAGCTGATGCCGGCGGCGCCGCCCAGTGCCGCCAGGCGGTCGGTGATGCCCTGCAGCCCGGTGCCCATCGGCGTGGTGGCCGGGTCGAAGCCGGCGCCGTCATCGGCGACGGTGAACACCAGCTGCTGGCCGTCCTGGCTGAGCGTCACCCGGGCCGCCGATGCCCGGGCGTATTTGGCGGCGTTCTGCAGCGCCTCCAGCACGCAGAAGTACACCGCCGCCTCGGTCTCCTGCGGGTACCTGCCGACCGCCGCCTCGACCGTGACACCGATGGCCGCCTTGCGGGCCTGCGCCTCCAGTGCGGCGCCCAGCCCCAGGTCGGCCAGCAGCGGCGGGTAGATCCCGTGGGCGAGCTCCCGCAGATCCTGCAGGGCCCCCTCGGCCTGGTGCTCTGTCTGCGCGAGCAGCTCGGCCGCTTCACCGGGGGAGCTCGCCACCACCTGGCGGGCCAGCCCGAGGGAGATCCGCAGCGCGACGAGCTGCTGCTGCGCGCCGTCGTGCAGGTTGCGTTCCAGTCCCCGCCTGGCTTCGTCGGCCGCGGCGACCAGCCGTTGCCGGGAGGCCCGCAGATCGTCGATCAGCCCCACGTTCCGCAGCACCAGCCCGGCCTGGGCGGCCACATCCCGCACCAGCCGTTCCCCGGCCGGGGACAGCGGCTCCCGCGGCGAGCAGCTGACCCGCAGCGCACCCAGCCGCTCGCCGTGGTGCTCCACCGCAAACGCCCGGGTCAGCCCGTCGGGCGGCGCCGCCGGGCCGGCTGCCGTTGGGCTTGCCGCCGGTCCCGGCACGGGGGCAGGCAGTGCCGCCGCGGGCCAGGCCGCCTCCAGGTGCTCGCCGGCGCCGCTGCGCAGCCACACCTCGGCCCGTTGCGCACCGGTGGCCTCGGTCAGCATCCGCGCCATCGCCGGCAGCACCTCCTCGGTGGAGTAGGTGCCGGCTATCCGCCCGGCGAACTCCGACAGCACCTCATACGGGCTGGCCCGCCGCCCGTACACCAGCCGGTCGGCCAGCAGCCCGGCCCGCGCCCGCACCGGCTGCAGCACGACCGCGGCCAGCACGGCCGCGGTGAAGGTGAGCGCGCTGCTGCCCGGCCGCCCGGTGACCGCGCCCACGCCCACGACCACCAGCGCGTAGATGACGGTGAACGCGGCGGCCACCACACCGGCCACCACCGTCTTCTTGACGACGACGTCGAGGTCGTACAGCCGGTACTTCAGCACCGCCACCGCACACGCGAGCGGGATGCCCACCATCGGGATGATGATCAGCGTGCCCCAGAACAGGCCGCCGAGCAGCCCGCTGCGGCCGTGGGTGAACAGCCCGTCGCCGATGATCAGCGCGCCGGGCACCACGACCGTCAGCACGCCCACATAGCCCAGCCACGCCAGCTGCTGGCGCAGCTCGGCACCCGCGCCACGCCGCCGCGCGAACACCGAGGCAACCACCAGCACGAGGCTGGCCAGCGCCAGGAAGAGGACCAGATGGAGAAAGCCGCTGAACCAGCCGTGCCGCGGCAGCACCCCGAACGGATTGGCGTAGGCGACATGGGCAGCGGACAGCGCGTTGGAGATCCCGCCTGTGACGGTCGTGCCTGCCTGCAGCAGCTGCGCCACCCAGGCCAGCACGACCGCGACCAGCATCCACAGCACCGGCCGCCAGCGGCGGGACGGCAGCCGGCCGTCGGGGAACAGCAGGACGACAAACAGCAGCGGGGCGAACGTGAGCACGAACGCGGCCCCCGCCAGCCACCCGGCCAGCTGGGCCGCGGGCAGTGACCCGAGGGCCACGGCCAGGCCCCGCAGCGCATACTGCTCGCAGAGCATGCTGGCCGCCAGCGACAGCCCGGTCAGGCA
>DATIXO010000126.1:0-3396 GCA_035518495.1 Streptosporangiaceae bacterium | reverse complement strand
GCCAGCCACCGCAACCTGATGATCTACCAGTTCTGCCAGGTCATCGAGTATGGCCGGGCCAGCGGGCTGATGGAGGCGGTGCCCGGGCCGTTCCGCCCCGCGACCCGGCACCGGGTCCGCGGCGACCCCAACGAGGACGAGGCGGGCAAGGCCCTGCCCGAGATGGTGATCCGCCAGCTCGACGCCCGCCTGCACCTGCTCGGCCCGGCCGGGCGGGCCGGGGCGATCCCCGCCGCCGACCTGCAACTGATGCACCAGGTGATCTACCAGATCCTGCGCGACACCGGGCGGCGCCCCGGCGAGGTGGTCAGCCTGCGCACCGGCTGCATCGAGGTCATCGGCGGCCAGCACAACCTGATCTACGACAACCACAAGGCCGGGCGGATGCGCCGCCGCCTGCCGATCACCACCGGGACCGCAGAGATCATCCTGGCCTGGCAGCGGCATCGCGCCGGGCTGCGGGTGCCGCCCGCGCTGGACCGGTGGCTGTTCCCCAGCCCGCTGCTGCGCGCGCGCCAGTCCCGCGGGCATGTCACGCCGGCCTGCGTGGCCCGGGTGCTCAAGGCCTGGGTGGGCCAGATCGGCACCATCGACTCCGAGCTGCCCGGGCCGGACGGCACCCCGGCCCCGTTCGATGCGTCGCTGATCACCCCGTACGCACTGCGCCACTCCTACGCCCAAAGGCACGCGGACGCCGGGGTCCCGGTCGACGTGCTCAAGGAGCTCATGGACCACGTGTCGGTGACCACCACGATGGGCTATTACCGGGTTGGCCTCAAGCGCAAGCAGCAGGCCATCCGCTCGGTCGGCCTCACGGCGGTCCCGGCGGCCCTCCGGGGCGGCGCTGTGCACACCGTGCAGCAGGCCGGCAGCCGTGATGGCGGCGATGCCGGTCCTCATCAGGCCTCGGCTGCTCGTCCAGGCGCCCGCTCACCTCGGCCGTGGCGCTTTCCGGCGGCAGGAGCCGGACGGCGCGTTCGAGGTCGATGAAGACGGTGGTGTCCAGGAGTGTGCCCACTGGTCATCCGGGCTGGCCCGACGTCGGCGAGCGCGGCCTCCATGTCATCAGCGAAACCGGGATCAGGCAGGGACGCGCCGGCGAGCAGCCCGAGCGCCTCGCGCAGCGGCCGTCCGCGCCCCGCACCTGGCCAGTAGACGCCCGCGCAGCTGGGTAATTAGATATGTCTAACTGTGAGACTAGACGCATCTTGGAGACGGGTTAAGATCGGTCGCATGATGGCAGTGGCCGGGCGCGGGTCCTCGTGCTGTGATGCGGCGCATTCGGAGGCGATGGGGAAATACCTGCGGGCCATATACCTGCTGAGCTTCAAGGCCCCGCCGGTCTCGACCTGTGGCGTGGCGGCCCGGCTGGGCGTCGCCCCGCCGTCGGTGTCGGCGATGCTGCGCCGGCTCGGCGCGGCTGGCTTGCTGGCCGCACCGGGCAGCGGCGACATCGCGCTGAGCGAGCATGGCCAGCGTCACGCGCGGGAGGTGATCCGGCGGCACCGGCTCATCGAGACCTTCCTGGTGCGGGGCCGTCGGCATGGGCTGGGATGAGGTACACGCCGAGGCGGAGGCACTGCAGCAAGTGGTCAGCGACCTGCTGATCGACCGGATCGACGCGGCGCTGGGGCATCCGCGGCGGGATCCGCACGGCGACCCGATCCCGCAGCCCTCGGGTGATCACGTCGAGGACTGGCCGCCGGCGCTCGCCGGCGTTACCGCGGGTGCGCGCTTCCGGGTGGACCGGGTCAGCGACGAGGACGGCGCGGCGTTGCAGTATCTCGCCGAGCTGGGGATCCGGCCCGGGGTGGTGCTGCGGGTGCTGGAACGGGAGCCGTTCGGCGGGCCGCTGTGGGTCGAGGTCGGCGGCCAGCGCCGCGCCATGGGAACGCCGCTGACCCATCTGGTGCATGGCGTGGTCGAGCCGTGACCGCAACCGGAGCCGCGACCTGCGGCCCGGGTCACGCCGCAGCAGGTGCAGGCGCGGTGTTTCCCGGGGCCCGGGGACCGGGCTAGGTGAGCAGCTGGCGGTGGCCGGCCGCCAGCCTTCCGGTGAGCCGGTACCGGCGCCCGGCGAGCGCGGGTCACCGATCGGCGGCGGCGGGCTGGGCCGCGCCATGGGAATCGAGGGAGGGCCCGCCTGGTGAGGCCGTTTGATCGCGTTAGCCGCCCGCTTGTCCCCGCGCCCGAGGGGGCGGCCGCCGGCGTAGCCGCCGGGCTGCCCGAGCTGGGCGCCGGGATCCCGAGCGCGCTGGAGCAGCTGCTGAGCAAGGGCCGGGTGCGCGCGACGCTGGCCATGCTCGGCCCGGCGTTCGTCGCCTCGATCGCCTACGTCGACCCGGGCAACTTCGCCACCAACTTCGCCGGCGGCGCGCAGTTCGGCTACCTGCTGCTGTCGGTGGTGCTGGCCGCGAACGTCATCGCGATGCTGATCCAGTACCTGTCGGCCAAGCTGGGCATCGCGACCGGCCGCAACCTCGCCGAGAACTTCCGCGCGCATTATCCCCGCGCACTGACCTGGGGCATGTGGGTGCAGGCCGAGATCGTGGCGATGTCCACCGACATCGCCGAGTTCCTCGGCGGCGCGATCGGCCTGAACCTGCTTTTCCGCGTGCCGCTGTTCCCGGCCGGCCTGATGACCGGCGCGATCGCGTTCGGGCTCCTGGGACTGCACAGGTTCGGCTTCCGCCGCTTTGAGCTGGTGATCAGCGGGCTGCTGGGGATCATCTTCCTCGGTTTCCTGTATGAGACGCTGCGCATCGGCCCGTCTGCCCGCGGCTCGCTGGGCGGGCTGGTCCCCGGCCTGGACGGCACCAGCTCGCTGTACCTCGCGGTCGGGATCATCGGTGCCACCGTGATGCCGCACGTGATCTACCTGCACTCCGCGCTCACCCAGGACCGGGTGCCGTGCCGGGACGACCGCGAGCGCCGCCGCGTGCTGCGCTTTGAGCGCACCGACGTGATCATCGCCCTGGGGCTGGCGGGCCTGGTCAACATGGCCATGCTCGCGGTCGCCGCCAAGCTGTTCCACACCCCTGCCCTGTCGGGCCTGAGCACCCTGCAGCAAGCCCACGCTGAGCTGGGACGCCTGGCCGGCGGCACCGCCGCCCTGGCGTTCGCGGTCGCGCTGCTGGCCTCCGGCGCCTCCTCCTCCAGCGTCGGCACCTACGCCGGCCAGGTCGTGATGGCCGGCTTCGTCAACCTCCGCATCCCGCTCATGGTCCGCCGCGGGCTGACGATGATCCCCGCGCTGATAATCATCGCGGCCGGGATGAACCCCACTCAGGCGCTGGTGCTCAGCCAGGTCGTGCTGTCCTTCGGCATCCCGTTCGCCCTGGTCCCGCTGGTGCTGCTCACCTGCCGCCGCGACGTGATGGGCGCCCAGGTCAACCG
>DATIXO010000125.1:0-16429 GCA_035518495.1 Streptosporangiaceae bacterium | reverse complement strand
TGCCGTAGTAGTGGCCGCCCTGCCAGGCCGGATCGCGCATGATCGCGTCACGTGCGATCGAGTTCCAGGCCACGCCCTGCGGGTGGAGGGCGTGCGTGCTGGCGATCGCCACGACGGCATCGACCTGGTCAGGAAACAGGACCGCCCACTCGAACGCCTGCATCCCACCGAGGGAGCCGCCGGCCACCGCAGCCAGCCGCTGGATACCAAGGGCGTCCAGGAACGCGCGCTCGGTCCGCACCATGTCCGCGACAGTGATCACGGGGAAGGCCGACCCGTACGGCTTGCCTGTTGCCGGGTCGATCGACGACGGGCCCGTCGTCCCGCGGCAGCCACCGAGCAGGTTCGTGGAGACGACGAAGAAGCGGTCCGTGTCGAACGCCTTGCCGGGGCCGATCATCCCGTCCCACCAGCCCAGCCCCTTGCGGGCTGCGCCGTCACGATCCTCGGCCCCGAACCCGTCGCGGGTACTCTCCTCGGGCGGCGTCTTCGCGAAGCCCGCCGCGTGGGCGTCCCCGCTGAGCGCGTGGCACACCAGGATGACGTTGTCGCGCCGGGGTGAGAGGGCACCGTAGGTCTCGTACGCCACGCGGACCGGGTACAGCTCCCGCCCGCAGTCGAGCCATACTGGCTGCGGCAGGTCGAGGTGCTGCGTTTCGACCGTGCCCACCGAGCCGGCCGCGAGCGTCGAGGCTGGCTCCGCCATGGGGGCTATGGTAACCCGGTCTGACCAGTGTATTGTCAACCATCTGCATAGGAAATCAGGGAACAGTCGGAGGGGATTCGCGACATGACTACAGTCGCCAACGGAGTCAACGTTCAGGCACTGCTCGAGGCGCGGGAGGTGCTGAAGGGTGCGCCGGAGGCCGCTCAGTTCACCTGGCGCGCGTCCGCCAAGTGGCAGACCGGCGTCCACAGCACGATCAAGGTCCAGAGCTTCTTCGGCCTGGGGGAGGAGCAGAGCCACAACGACGAGTGGTCGTTCGAAGCCGACCACCCCGAGGTCTTCGCGGCGGAGGACAACGGCATCACGCCGATCGAGTACCTCCTCGTCGGCCTGGCGAGCTGCCTGACGGCGGGCGTGGCGTCCGTCGCGCAGAACCGCGGCATCCAGCTGCGCTCGGTCGAGTCGACGGTAGAGGGCGCGCACGACGTCCGCGGGATCCTCGGAGCCGACACCGACGTCCGCAACGGCTTCAACGACGTCAAGGTGACATTCACCATCGACGCGGACGCGTCGAGGCAGGAGATCGAGGCGCTGGTGGCCCAGTCCCAGAAGCGCTCCGCCGTGTTCGACGCCCTCACCAATCCGACGAACGTCACCGTGGAAGTCGCCTGAGAGGCCAGGCCAGCGAGCGCGTCACCACGGTCGTCATCGGCGCGGGGCAGTCGGGCCTCGCGGCAAGCCACTTCCTCAGCGACCGGTCGATCGACCACATCGTGCTCGAGCGCGGCGAGGTGGCGAACTCCTGGCGGCGCGAACGCTGGGACTCCCTGCGGCTGCTGACGCCCAACTGGCAAAGCCGGCTGCCGGGCCTTCGCTACGAAGGCCCGGATCCGGACGGCTATATGACGGTGGGCGAAGTGACCGGGTTCATCGAGCGCTTCGCCACGGTCTCGGGCGCTCCCGTCCGGACCGGCGCGAACGTCACGTCGCTGCGACGCGCCGGCGACGGGTACCACGTGACGGCGGGCTGCGGCGAGATCCGCTGCCCGACCGTGGTCATCGCGAGCGGCGCCTGCAATCAGCCGGCGGTGCCGCCGTTCAGCGATGCGGTGCCGGCGTCCGTCGAGCAACTGACGCCGTTCGGCTACCGGCACCCCGCCCAGCTCCCCGACGGCGGCGTGCTCGTCGTGGGAGCCTCGGCGACCGGCGTGCAGCTGGCCGCCGAGCTGAGGCGGTCAGGCCGGCCGGTGACCCTCTCGGTGGGGGAGCATGTCCGGTTGCCGCGCATGTACCGCGGGCGCGATGTGCTGTGGTGGATGGACGCGTCGGGCGTGTGGGACCAGCGGTACGACGAGGTCGAGGATCTCACCCGGGCCCGGCGGCTGCCCTCGCCCCAGCTTGCCGGGACTCCTGAGCGCACGGCGCTCGATCTCAACGCGCTCGCCTCGATGGGCGTCGAACTGGTAGGCCGCTGGGCGGCGGTACGTGACGGCCAGGCGCTGTTCTCCGGCGGCCTGCGCAACGTGTTCTCGCTCGCGGATCTCAAGATGGAGCGCCTGCTGGACACCTTCGACGAGTGGGCCCGGACGCATGGGTGTGATGCCGAGGCCGGCCCTCCCGAGCGCTTCGCGCCGACACGCGTGCCCGAGTCGGCGCGGTTGCAGCTTGACCTGCGAAGCGGCGAGATACGCGCGATCATGTGGGCGACGGGATTCCGGCCTGACTACGGATGGCTCGACGTGCCCGTGGTCGACGCGAAGGGCCAGCTGCTCCACGAGGGCGGTGTTGCCGACAGCCCGGGGCTGTACGCGCTGGGGCTGCCCGTGCTGCGGCGGCGCAGGTCCACGTTCATCTGCGGTGTCGAGGACGACGCTCGTGAGGTGGTCGGGCACCTGGCGCGGTTCCTGGCCTCGAGACGCGGATCCTGAGCCGCTGGCTTACCGGCAGCCCGAGGTGTAGGGGTACAGCCCGGCTAGAAGTCCACCGCGTCGCGGATCAGCGGGCAGGTCATGCAGTGGCCCCCGCCCCTGCCGCGGCCGAGCTCGGCGCCGACGATGGTGATGACCTCGATCCCCGCCTTGCGCAGCAGGGTGTTGGTGTGCGTGTTGCGGTCGTAGGCGACGACGACCCCTGGCTCGAGTGCCACCAGGTTGTTGCCGCTGTCCCATTGCTGCCGGTCGGTGGCGTAGACATCGCCGCCGGTCTCGACGATGCGGAGTTTGCCGATGCCCAGCGCCTCGGCCACGACATCGACGAAGGGCTGGCGTTCTACGGTGACGTCCACGCCTGCCCCGGTGCCGGCCGGGCGCAGGGAGAAGGTGTGGATGTCGTTGACGATGTCGGGGTAGATGGTGGCGCAGTCGCGATCGGCAAAGGTGAACACGGTGTCCAGGTGCATCGCGGCCCGCAGCTTGGGCATGCCTGCCACGATGACCCGCTCGGCGGCGCCGTTTGCGAACAGTGCCGCGGCGACCTGGCTGATCGCCTGCCGGGAGCTGCGCTCGCTCATGCCGATGAGCACGACCCCGTTGCCCACCGGCATCACGTCGCCGCCTTCGAGGGTGGCCAGCCCCCAGTCCTGTTCCGGGTCACCCCACCAGATCCGGGCGCCGGTGAAGTCGGGGTGGAAGGTGTAGATGGCCTTCATCAGCAGGGTCTCGTCGTGCCGGGCGGGCCAGTACAGCGGGTTGAGCGTGACGCCGCCGTAGATCCAGCAGGTGGTGTCCCGGGTGTAGAGGGTGTTGGGCAGCGGCGGCATGAGGTATTCGCGGACGCCGGTGTGCTCGCGGGCGAGCGCGATGTAGGCGGGACGGAAATCGCCGGGCAGGTCGGCGGTTGACAGCCCGCCGACCAGGTACCGGGCCAGCTCGCGGTGCTCCAGGCCGTCGAGGAACGCCCGGGTCTGGCTGACCAGGCCCAGGCCGACCTCGTTAGCGGTGATCTTGCGGTCAAGCAGCCACGCCTTGGCTTCACCGATGGCGAGCATCTCGGTCAGGAGATCGTGCAGCTCGACAACCTCGGCGCCGCGCTCGCGCATCTTGGTTATGAAGTCGAAGTGGTCGCGCTGGGCGCGCTCCACCCACAGGACATCGTCGAACAGCAGGTCGTCGCAGTTGGAGGGGGTGAGCCGGTTGTGGGCGAGCCCGGGTGCGCACACCAGGACCTTGCGGAGCTTGCCGACCTCGGAATGGACGCCATAGCCAGCCCTGGCCGCCGCGGTATCAGTCATGAGACCTCTCCTAGATGGTGTTTGCGCCGGTCGCTGCCACCAGGTCCCTGGTCGGTGAGATGTTGCCCGCTACCGAAAGGAAGCCCAGACGCCCTCAGGGACAGGGTAATCACAGCGCGACGGGAGTTTCCGGCCAGCTCACCTGGCAGGGACCAGCCGGGCCTAGGCAGGTCAGCCAGCCCAGGCAGGCGCCGAAACCGCGCGGCAGGAGCCAGCCGGAGTGGTCTTTCCATGGCAACCGGACGCGGCGGGCCGCCGTCCGGTGACCAGGACCGCGGTTCCCGGCGCTGTCAGCGCGACGGTGTGCCGACCAGGTCGGCACCGGCCTCGGCGACGGGAACCGGTGCCCGCCGCCCGGCTGGCGCGGCCGCGGGGAACGGCCGGGCCGGGAGCGATATGACCGCCTCCAGGGTGGCGATCCGGCGCAGGAACGCGTAGGCGAACCAGGTGGGCGCCCACATGATGCTCTGCCAGTACCGGTACTTGATGGCATACGGCAGGCTGATGGCGAGCGCCACCCCGCCGCCTGCTGCGTACAGCAGCGCGAAGGTCACGACGTTCTGCCGGTAGCTCGGGTTCGTCAGCGCGAGCTCCAGCAGGTAGATCGGGGCGACCAGGCCGGCCTGGATCGAGAACCAGGAGAATCCGCGGCGCAGCGTCCAGAACCACACCCGCGGGCCTGCTGACCCGCTGCGCAGCGGCACATGCCGCGCATACACGTGAAAGCCCGCCCGCGCCCAGCGGGTCCGCTGCTCGACGAACTCCCCGGGGCTGCGCGGCACGTCCTCGTAGGACCGGATGCGGGGGTCGACCACCACCCGGTAGCCCAGCCGGCCGATGTGCATGGTGAGGTCCGCGTCCTCGCCGTTCATCCCGGTGGGGAAGCCGCCAGCGGCCTCCGCCGGGGCGCGGCGGAAGGCCGTGAAGGTGCCGGGCACCACGACAATCCCGTCGACCATGCTCTGCCCTAACCGGGCGAACCGGAACTGGAACACGGTCTCCAGCGTGCGCAGCCGGTGAAACCAGGTGACGGTGTCGGTCCTCGGCTCCTCCATCGCCCCGACGCAGCCGATGGCCGGGTCCTGGAACCAGGGCACCGAATAGACCAGCGCGTCCGGGCCCAGGACGCAGTCGGCGTCGACGCGGATGGCGATCTCCGCGTCGGTGATCGCCAGGCCCCGGTTCAGGGCGGCGGCCTGGCCGCCGTTCGGGCTGCTGAGGATCTCGGCCCGGGCATGGCGCAGGCGGGTGATCTCCTCCGCCGCGATCGGCCCGGTGCTGTCGGTCGAGCCGTCGTTGGAGACGATGACGCGGACCGGCCCGCCGTAGCGCTCGACGGCGACGTCGATGGACCTGAGCAGGCGCGCGATGTTCTCCTCTTCGTTGTATGCCGGGATGATGATGTCCACCGCGGGCCGGAAGGAGCCGGGCTGCGGGAGGCTCCGGTTGAGCCACCAGATCAGCCACAGCGGCACGTACATCAGGGTGAACAGCAGCGTCACGGCGTAGAGCGGCAGGAATACCTGCCACGCCGAGGTCAGGTTGGCCTGCTGGGAGATGAACGCGTACGCCGCGACCAGCAGGGTGATCACGCTGCCCAGGGCGCACCAGGCCAGCACGTTGTCCCACAGCCGCGGGCAGCGGATCTTCGGGACGGTGGTCGCCCTGGGCAACGCGAAGGTGGTGAACGTCAGCCGCATGACCACCAGCCCGCCGATCAGCAGGTTCGCCAGCGTCGCCTCGATGCCGAAAGGCGCCACCAGCCAGCCGGAGGCGATCCCCACCGTGATCATCAGCGCCTGGGTGAGCAGCGTCATGGCCAGGTACAGCGCGACGTGCGCCAGCACCGCCAGCCGCCTCCCCAGGTCGGCCCGGATGACCAGGGCTATCGTGATGATGTAGCCGACCGCGAAGAACGCGAGCGCCGGGCGCAGCCGCGCGACATAGCCGTTCACGCTGGCCGGATCGTGCGTGATCGCGGCGGCCACCCGGCTGACGGCTGCTGCGTACAGCGCTGGCAGCGAGGGCCGGTGCAGGCCGAGGAAGAGCAGGCCGAGGAGGGCGGCCACGGCTAAGAAGGCCCAGGTGCGCGGCCGGTACACCGGGGTCCTGGTGTAGCCGGGGATGATCACATTCGTCCGCCCGTCCCCCTGATCGTCCGCGCTGTCGGCGTAGACCGGCAGCAGGCACGCTGCAAGGAGGACCACTAAAAGTATGGCGGTGATAACGAGCAGTGATATATCCACAGAATCCCCGCGGACCTGATCGGGCAGCCAAAACGGGGACGGCCGCGCCATTCATCAGGCAGGCCAGACCGCCCGGCCGGCCGGGCACGGGCGTCCAGCCAGCCACCGACCATGATGGCATTCCCCGCCATTTGCCGGTCAGCCGGCCCCGGCATTACCGGAGCGGCTGTGGCTCCCGGGCCGCTACGGCATCACGTCTTCCCTGGTCATCCGGCCGCTCACGGTTCATGACCGGCGACCAGGGCCGTGTGCACTCTTACCTATTATTCCTATCAGTAAACTCATATATTTCGATCACGAGGATTTAACTAACCAGTCACGCGGGATATGCTGCCGTTTCGTTATCACCCATCAGTGTGTCCGATAGGTTCGCTTCCGGCCCGGTAGCGTGCGTGCCATAATCTGGACGGTGGCGCGGGTCGCTCCCGCCGCCCGAACGATTCGAACCAGCGGGCGACGGGCGCCGGCAGTGAATGGCCGCGGGCCGCCGGATATCGCCCGTCGGCATGCCGGGCGCGGGGCGGCCTCTCGCGCCGGGCTGAACTGCCGGGGATCCCGCCGTGTCCGGGGATCGCCCGGTTCTGGGCAGAAGCGTTACTTGGGGTGAGCCGGGTGGAGATGTCCTTACGGGAGACTGCCGCGGAACCAGCCGGTGCGGTCGATGATGCCGCCGCGGGCACTCAGCGCGTAGGCGGCCACCAGGTCCGTGAGCGACGGCCTGCCGCCCCGCTGCCCGCGGACCAGGTGGCGGGCGCCCGGGCCGTGGGCGTGCGGGTAGCCGCCCCGGAGGCTGTCCCCGCGCTGCTGGCTCCTGAGCAGGCCGCTTCGGCGGCTCCCGAGCAGGCCGCTCTCGTGGCTCCTGAGGCCGCTCCTGCCCGGCGATCTCCCCGGCAGGCTGCCGCCGGCCTGGTGCGCCGGCACATCACCGGCCCGCAGCGGCTGAGCGCCGTCCTGCTGGCAGTCTGCTGCCTGGCGGGCGCCGCGTGGTACGTGCCGAGGATCGTGGCCGCCGACGCACGCACGTTCACCGGGACGGTCAGCAGCGACGGCATCGCCGACCTCAACTTCGCCGGCTCGGGACTGGTGAGCAAGATCCTGGTCCGCGTCGGCATGCGGGTCAAGGCGGGCCAGGTGCTCGCCACCGAGACCTCCCCGGCGACCACCGCCGCCATCACCGCCGATCGGGCCGCGATCGCGGCCGACAAGGCGAAGCTGGCCGAACTGCGCGCCGCGGGGGCAGGGGGACCGAGCACCGCCGCGGCACAGGCCCAGCTGGCCAAGGACAAGGCCCAGCTGGCCGCCGACGAGGCGAAGCTGGCCGAGGCGCAGATCGTGGCGCCCGCTGGCGGGGAGGTGGTGGCCGTCAACGGCCAGCCGGGGGAGGCGGTCACCTCCGCCGGCGTGCGCAGCTACTCGGCCCCGTCCCCCTCGTCCGGGCAGCAGCCGGCCTTCTCGCTGCTCCCCGAGGGCCCGGCGACCAGCGTGAAGAGCAGTTCCGCCGCGTTGGCGCAGCCGCTGATCGCGCTGCGCACCTCGGGCGGCTGGCAGGTCAAGATGCTGGTCCCGGAGAGCTCGATTTCGGCGATCAGGTCAGGCCTCGGCGTGACCCTGTCGGTGCCCGCGGCCGGGCTGAGCAAGGTCCGCGGGTACATCCAGGAGCTGCTGCCCACCCCGGTGACCACGTCCGCCGGTGTTGCCTACCAGGCTGTCGTGCAGGTGATGGGTCAGCAGCAGGTCGTGCCGCTGAGTGGCATGACGGCCAACGTCCAGTTAAGTTCGTGACGGCAGCCCGTCCGGGCCTGCGGGCAGGCCGGGACCGGATCGCGCCTGCCGCGGGCCAGCGCTGGGGCCAAGTGGTGACCCTTCATCTCACATGCACCTGGAGGTGAGCGAGGCGTCATGGCCGTTGCCCGGGCAGCCCGTGCGACGGCCGCCCTGGCCCGTGAGGCGTGGGCCGTGGCGGTAATGGCGGCGGTCGCCTGCGTGCTGGCCGGCTGTTCGGCACCGGGGCCCCGCGGGGGTCACGCCCCGCCCAGCTTCACCCCGCCGCCGGGCAGCCCGCCCGCCTGGATGCTGACCAGGGCCGCGCTGGCCCAGGTGATGACCAGCCCGGCAGTCCGGTCCGGGCTGGCGCGGACGCGGGTCTACGAGATCCTCAATCCCGGCCAGACACCGCTGGCCGCGACCGGTGCGCTGCCGGTGGTGACGTTTTCATCGGTCACCGAGCTGGAGCAGGCGATCGCGGGCAACCAGCTTCCCGCCGGGACCCGCGCCGTGCTGTATGACCCCGAGGCCTGGCCCTTCACGCCAGCCGGCGAGCAGCGCGACCCGGTCCGGGCCACGCGGCAGGCCATGGATATCGCGCATGCCCACGGCCTCAAGCTCATCGTGGCCCCGGCGCTCAACCTCACGACGGTGCGGCCGGGGCCGGCCGGCCCGCGCTGGCGACTGTTCCTCGGCCAGGGCCTGGCGGCCGCGCTCGCCAGGGTCAGCGACGTCATCGAGTTGCAGGCACAGAGCCTGGAACGGGAAACCGGCACCTACGCCGCGTTCGTCGGGGCCGCGGCCGCACAGGCCCGCAGGGCCAATCCGCGGGTCACGGTGCTGGCCGGGCTGTCCACGAACCCGCCCGGCGCGCCGGTGAGCAGCCAGCAGCTGACCGCGGCGATCAGGGCCACCAGCGGTTTCGTCAGCGGCTACTGGCTGAATATCCCGGGCCGGGGCCCGCGCTGCCCGGCATGCAATCCCCCGCGGCCGGAGATCGGCCGGCAGGCGCTGCAGGAAACCCTGTGAGACCGCGCGCCGGGGCATCGCTGCCATCCGCCGCCGATCGGGTGTGAGTTCCCGGCCCGCCACGAGCAGCACGCGAATCACCGGCTATGTGTCCTCCAGCCGCGCCGTCAGTTCGGCCCGGCTGCCCGACGGCGGTTGTAGAGACGAACGGCCCACAGGTAGCTGACCACGGCGATGCCGATGCTCCAGGCGATGGCGGCGATCGCGTGCGCGCCGATGGGCCCGCCGGTGAGCAGGCCGCGGACGGTCTGGGTGACCGGGGTGAAGGGCTGGTATTCGGCGAACTGGCGCAGCCCGGCCGGCATGGTGGCGGTGACGACGAACGCGCTGGACAGGAACGGCAGCAGGGTGAGGAACATGGGGGTGTTGCTGGCGGTTTCGACGCTCTTGGCGGCCAGGCCCAGCGCGGCGGACAGCCAGATGAGTGCGAACGCGAACAGCGTGAGCATTCCGGCAGCGGCCAGCCATTCAAGGGCGCTGGCGTGGGGCCGGAAGCCGATGGCCAGGGAAACGCCGGCGACGAGCACGAGGACGGCGAGGGTCTGCAGCAGGCTGCCGATCACGTGGCCGGTGAGCACGGCGCCCCGCGAAATGGCCATGGTGCGGAATCGGTCGATGATGCCGCCGGTCATGTCGGTGGCGACGGAGATCGCGGTGCCAAGGGCGGCGGACGCCACGGTGATGATCAGGATGCCGGGGACGACGTAGGTGAGGTAGGCGCCGCGCCCGCCGAGGCCGGAGCCGAGCTGGCCGCCGAAGACGTAGACGAACAGCAGCAGGAACACGATCGGGAAGCCGGCCAGCATCAGCGTCAGCGACGGGTAGCGCAGCTGGTGTTTGAGGTTACGGCGCAGCATCGTCGCCGAATCGGCGAAGGTGTAGGCGAGGGAGGTCATGGCTGGAGGGCTTCCTCTTCCTGGCGGGTGGTGGGTTCGGTGGTGGCGTGGCCGGTGACGGCGAAGAACACGTCATCGAGATCAGGCGTGTGGATCGACAGGTGCTCGACGGTGATGCGGGCGTCGTCCAGTTTGTCGAGCACACGGCGCAGCGAGGCGACGCTGCCGTCCCCGGGGACCTGCAGAATCAGCTGATCGTCATCCGGGGTGGCGTTCGGGATCATGCTCAGCGCCGCGCGCAGGGCGGCTGGTTCGGCGAACTGGAGCTGGATGTGCCCGCCAGGGATGCGGCCCTTCAGTTCGACGGGGGTGCCTTCGGCGACGATCCGCCCGTGATCCAGCACCGCGACATAGTCGGCCAGCTGGTCGGCCTCGTCGAGGTACTGGGTGGTGAGGAAGATCGTCACGCCGTCGGTGACCAGTTCCCGGATGATCTGCCACATGGTACGGCGGCTGCGCGGGTCGAGCCCGGTGGTGGGCTCGTCGAGAAAGATCACTGACGGGTCGCCGACCAAGGTCATCGCCAGGTCCAGCCTGCGCCGCATCCCGCCGGAGTAGGTCGATAGCGGCTTGCGCGCGGCGCCGGTCAGGCCGAACCGCTCGAGCAGCTCGGCGATCCGGCGGCGGCCAGCCTGGCGGCCAAGGTGGCGAAGGTCGGCCATCAGGCGCAGGTTCTCCTCGCCGGTCAGCAGGTTGTCCACCGCGGAGAACTGGCCGGTGACGCCAATCAGGGCGCGCACCGCGTCCGGATCGGTGACCACGTCGTGCCCGCCGACCCGGATGTCGCCGCCGTCGGCCGGGATCAGGGTCGAGAGGATGCGCACCATCGTCGTCTTCCCGGCACCGTTGGGCCCGAGCAGGGCGAGGATGGTGCCTTCGGCGACCGTGAGGTCGACCCCGTCGAGCACGATGTGCTCGCCGAAGGATTTGCGCACGGCGCGGGTACTGATCGCCGGCGCGGTCAGGCTGATCGTCACGGGTTTCCTCGCTTTCAGTGATGCGGTGGGATGTCGGGCAGTTCGCCGGCGGCGCGCAGCGCCTCGTGGTGGGCTTTCCAGTCCTTCTCTAGCTCCGGCAGCCGCGCTACCAGGAAGTCCGCGAACGCCGCCCACTCCAGCAGCACCGCCCGCCGCCCGGGCGGCGTGTCGGCCAGCAGCGCCAGGCCCTCGCGCGCCAGATCGGCCTGTTCCTGGTATTCGGTGACGTCGAAGCCCGTCGACCGGGGCGCGGTCACGTCGATCCAGATCCGGTCCATCCGCTCCCCTGCAGACCGCGAGCGCCGGATCAGGCCGAGAGTGTCCAGGGTCTTGACCGCACCGGCAATCGCGCTCCGGCTGGCCAGCAACGCCTCGGCCAGCTCCGCGATGCTCTGCTCGCGCGGGTCGCAGATCGCCAGATAGCCCAGCAGCCGGCCCACCATTGGCGCCATGCCGTAGCGGCGGGCATAGAGACGGCCGGCGTGGTCAGCGAACGTGATCTCAGCATCAGTCGGCATGCGTAAGAGATTACAGGCAGAACTGAGATAACACAAATTTCTGTTATCTCGGTTCTGCCCGGTTCTGACTCCGGCAACGCTGGTGCGCAAGTCAGCGGGTGGCGTTGATCGCTTCGAGGGCTTGGCGGAGGTCGCCGGGGAGGGGGTCGGCGGCGGTGATGGTGTGGGGGCCGGCCCGGATCTGGATGGTGCGGTAGCGGCGGGCGGTCTTGACGAATTCGCGGATGGACCGGTGCGGCGTTCGATCCGGCGGCTGACTGCCAGGGCGGCGAACACGATGGTGAGACGGGCTTCTCATTCGCCGCCAGGTAGTTGTTTATGCGGGCCCATGGGGTGACCGCTCACCGGCCCGGGCCGCGAGCACCCTTCCCCGCTCGCCAGGGCCGGGACGATGCCGTGCCCGGCCGCCGGGTCAGCGCATGTCCTCACGCAGTTCCAGGTCGGCGAGCACCTGCAGCTCGGCGATCTGCCTACTGGTCAGGCGGCGGCGCCGGCGCGGCCCGGCGCACAGATAGGCGGCGAAACCGGCCAGCAGCAAGGGCCCGGCAAGGAACCCCAATATCCACGCAATCATGCCCGCTCCCCCCTCGGTAACCGGCAATTCATCAAGCCGCCACCAGTGCCCCGGCGGCAATCAGCCCAAAATCTCCGCATTTGCGGCCCGCCATATCACATGTTTGGTGTGGCGGCTGGAAACCATGTCCATGCCTGCTCAGCCATTCGCTGGTAATGCCTTCGGGCTGGTGTGACGCAAGACGGCCATAACTGCGGGCGCGGCGGAATACCGCGCGGCGGCGCGCCCGCCCTCCCGGTGCCACAGACCGGTGTCATGCGGGCGCCGTGCCCGGGAGCACGGAAGCCTTATCACCGACTGCGGCTAGCTATTTCAGGCGAGCTGCGCGGCCAGCACGTGATAGTCGAGCCAGCCGGATTCGCGGCTGATCCGGCCGTCTGCGAATTCGAAGATCCGCAGGACCGGGACCTCGGCCTGGCGCCCCCGGCCATCCAGGCCGAACGGATGCCCGGTCGCCGTCATCGACATCACCGACTCGTCCACGAGGTAGGTGTCCCCATGCCAGCGCCGGATGTTGCGGATGCTGTTGATGGTGACCTCGCAGAAGAGGACGGTATAGAACCCTTCGATATCCGACTTTGTATACATAGGCCCGGTCGAGGTTCCGGGATGCAAATCGTGCTCGACCTCGTCCGCGTACGTGTCCAGGATCGCGGTGATGTCGCCGGCCACTTCGGCCTGTGAATGCCGGTCGACGACGCGATCCATCTCGATGGCGTCCATGCTGCTAATCTCCCCCCTGGCCAGATCGGCCAGCCCAGCCAAATCTTAACCCTGATCCGCCAGTGCCGCCACCGATCAATGCGGCCGGGCAGGGCGGTGGGGAGTGGAATGAGAACAGGGCGTGACTTAACAGCGGCCGCCTGGCCGCCTGCAATTGATTGCATGAGGCTGCGAATTGCCATAGTTGCCGGCGGCCGCCGACGGGCGCCCAAATCCCGGCTCGCCGGCAGGTGCGCCCCCGCTGGCAGGCGAGGGCGCCACGGCAGGCAGGCCTGGCAGCTGCGGGGCCGGCTGGTGGTCCAATGGTCCTGACCGGCTGAACGAGCTGCTGCTCGACTGGCTGCGCCGGGCCGGCAGCACTGGGCCGGCTGCGCTGGGCCGGCAGCGCTGGGCTGGCAGCTCTGGGCGGGCAGCACTGGGCTGGCAGCGCTGGCCTGGGCGGGCAGCACTGGGCCGGCAGCGCGCTGCCCGCAGGTGCCCGGGGGACGGCAAGCCCGGGGCAGCGCGGCCGCCGGGCGCTAGGCCCGGTCCTTGAAGACGTCCGGGGCCGGAGTAGGCGGTGCCCGCTGGGCGCGCATACGTTCCCCCAGACCGCTGGTTGCCCGCTGCCTGGCCGGCCGTGACTCCTGCCGCCCGTCAGCCAGCGGGCCGCCCGTCGCGAGCGCGGGCACCGCCTCTCTACCCCCGCGCGGACTGCGCCGCCTGATGTGCGGGCGGCCGCCCTCTGCCCGACCAGCAGACCGCGGCCATGGGCAGACGGGGTGCAGATCATGTGTGTTCGGTGTGGAGCAGGCCGGCTGGCAGAATGCCGTTAATGCCTCGCTCTCGCCGCGGGCCCTTCCGCGATCTGCCGCGCGAGGTGGCGATCCTCACCGCAATCTCGTTCACGGTGGCGCTCGGGTTCGGGATCGTCTCCCCGGACATCCCGGCGTTCGCCCGCCACTTCGGGGTCAGCACCGCCGCGGCCGCCAGCGTGGTCAGCGCGTTCGCCCTGATGCGCATCGTGGGGGCACTGCCCGCCGGCCGGCTGGCTGACCGGTTCGGCGAGCCGGTGGTGATGGCCACCGGCATCGCGATCGTCGCGGTGAGCAGCATCGTGGCCGGGTTCTCCGGCTCGTTCGCGGAGCTGATCATCCTGCGCGGCGCGGGCGGGCTCGGCTCGGCGATGTTCGGTGTCAGCGCCCAGACGCTGCTGCTGGTCAGCGTGCCCAGCGGGCAGCGCGGCCGGGCCAGTGGCCTGTTCGCCGGCGGGTTCCTGGTCGGCAGCATCAGCGGCCCGGCGGCCGGCGGGATCATCGCCGCCTGGTCGATGCGGGCGCCGTTCATCATCTACGGCGGCATGCTCGTCGTCCCGGCGGTCATCGCCGCGACCGTGCTGCGGCAGGGGCCACGGCAGGGGCCGCGGCACGGCGGGGCCCAGCCGCGGCCGAAGCGGGCCTTCGCCGAGATCGCCCGCGCGCTGCGGGACCGCGCCTACCGGGCCGCGGCGGCCGCGAACCTGGCGGACGGCTTTGGCACCATCGGGGTCCGCAGCGCCATCGTGCCGCTGTTCGTCCGCGACATCCTGCACCGCTCGGCCATCTGGACGGGCATCGGGTTCGGGGTGGTCGCGGTGCTGAACGCGGTGATGCTCATCCCCGGCGGGCGGCTGGCCGACCGGCTCGGCCGGCGGCCGGTCATCGTGGCCGGCTGCACCGTGACAGCGGCAGGCATGATCATGCTCGCGCTCATCCCGGGGCTGGCGGGGTACCTGGCCGCGCTGGCCATCCTCGGCCTGGGGTCGGGGCTGCTCGACGTCGGGCCCGCCGCGATGCTCGGCGACATCCTGGACGGCCAGGGCGGGACGGTCGTCGCCTCCTATCAGATGGCCGGGGACATCGGCGCGGTCACCGGGCCGGTGACGGCCGGCTATCTGGTGGACGCGGCCTCCTACGGCGCGGCCTTCGGCCTGGCCGCTGGTGTGCTGGGGCTGGCCGCCGTGGCCGGTCTGTTCGCGCCGGAGACCCGGTGGCGCCACCGGCCGCTGATCCCGGGCACGGCGGGCGTAGCGGCCCGGCCGCCAGCGGCTGGCTAGTGCAGGAAGGGCGGCGTGTGGGCCTCCCACCAGCGGCCGAGGCCGAACCAGTTCCCGGCGTGCAGGAACGCCAGCAGCAGCAGGCTGAAGGCGAATGCCATGTGCTCCCCGTCGATGACCGGGTTACTGGCCGGGGGGAACCCGGAGAACCAGATCATGATGTTCAGCAGGAAGCCGCCCCAGCCGGCGATCCGCATGCAGATGCCGAGCGTGAGCGCTATCCCCAGGCCGCCCAGTGCGAACATCCACCCGAAGTCGTCCACACCGGCCGGCAGGTTCTGAACGATAAAGGCCAGCGGACCGTGCGTGGCGCCGATGAACCCCTGCGTGGGCGAGTGGCCGAAGCATTCCATGACCCTCACCACAGCAGGAGGGGCCGCCAGCACAGTTCACCGGCTCCACGCGCGCCCGTCATGAAGCCGGCGGCCGCTCCTCTTGTGGGAACAGTCGTATGTCCATAGATATTGACAATTGCTTGTCAGAGCCTAAGCATGGTGAGCAGCCTGAGGGGGGCCGCCGGGCCGCAGGCTTGGCGCCTGCCGGCCCTGTGCTCATTCCTCGTCCTGGTGCGCCGAGACTGGAGGTAGGACCAGTGGCAAGCAGTGAGGCAGCGGCGGGGCCGGTCCAGACCGCCTCCACCCAGCTGTTCATCCGGCAGACCTCCGGGCTCGTCCGCGAGCTCGGGATCCCGGCAGCTATCGGCATCTCGCTGGCGTCGGTCGCCGTCGTCAACACGTTCATCAACTTCAACGCCGGGCTGACGGACTTCCCGAAGTCCGACATGTACCTGCCGCTGGTGGCGGCGGCGGTGATCTGGCTGGTCGCCATGTTCGCCTACCGCTACCTGCTGCGGGCGGTGCCGCGGGCCGGCGGTGAGTACGTCTACCTGTCCCGGATCGTGTCGCCGGCCGTCGGGGCCATGGCCGGGCTGGGGATAGCCGTGGTGTTCACCTACGTGCTGTCCACCAACGCGCACTTCGCCGCGCAGTTCACGCCGTTCATGCTGACCGGCCTCGGGCTCGCCTTCCACAGCACGGCCATCGCGAACGCCGGGAACCACTTCGGCAGCAACCTGTCGATCGCGTGGCTGAGCGTCATCCTGATGCTGATCGTCGCGGCGCTGTCCCTGTTCAAGGTGAAGATCGTGGCCCGCATCATCTTCACCCTCATCATCTTGCAGGTGGTGGCGTTCGTCGCCCTCATCGGGATCCTGGCGTTCAACTCCCACGCCGACTTCGTCAGCTCGTTCGCCAGTTTCAGCGGTCACCCGGGCGCCTATCAGGCGATGATCACGGCCGCGCACGCGAACGGGGTCGTCTTCGGCACGGCCATCGCATCCGCGGTCGCGATCATCCCGTTCATGGTGCTGAACTACAACGGCGTCCTGTACTCCTACTACGTGGGCGGCGAGCTCCGCAGGCCGGGCCGGACCTACCTGTACGCCTCCACGATCAGCATCGTCGTGCTCGTGGTTCTCTGGGTGGGTGTCTGGGCGCTGCTGCGCGCGCGGGCCGGCCTGACCTTCATGCAGGCACAGGCCAACCTCGGCGTCATCAACCCCGGCGCCTACGCGAAGATCACCAGCCTGAGCTCGGTCTCCGGCGGGCTCGGCTACGGCCTGCTGCTGTCCAGCGACCCGATCACCAAGATCCTCTTCGCGACGGCGGTGCCGTTCGCCGAGATCGCGGTCAACCTGGCCTTCGTGACCGTCACCACCCGGGTCCTGTTCGCG